>NZ_JBMDJV010000023.1:0-89543 GCF_057809375.1 Aquitalea sp. FG25 | reverse complement strand
GAAATCAGCCCAGTTAACAGACTGGGCTTTTTTCATTGCATCGGCACAAAACAGCCAGCCAACTTGCACGGACAAGAAAAAGCCACCTTGAAGGTGGCTTTTTTACGTCCGAACGACTGAGTCAGAGACTCAGACGCGATAGCTGCTGACAGTCATCAGCTTGGCCGTCAACTTCATCAGCCCCCGCACCGGCGCTGGCAGGCTCGCAGCGCCGAATTCGTGCGCCATGTCGGCGTGACGCAGTTCGTCGTCGCGCATCTGCGTGACAATCGCGCGGCTTTTGGCGTCCTGCTCCGGCAAAGCAGTCAGATGACTGTCCAGATGCGCCCCCACCTGATGTTCGGTTTCTTCTAGAAACCCCAGGTTCCATTTGTCACCCAGCAAACCGGCCGTCACGCCGATGGCCAGCGAGCCGGTATACCACAATGGCCCCAGCAGGCTGGGTTGACCACCCAACTCGCGAATGCGCTGTTCGGTCCAGGCCAGATGCTCCACCTCTTCAAAAGCCGCCTGTTGCAGTGCTTCACGCGCAGCCTGATTGCGCGCCGTCAGCGCCTGGCCCTGATACAGCGCCTGTGCGCATACCTCGCCACAATGGTTCACCCGCATCAGGCCGATGGCATGATGCTTTTCTGCCGTGCTGAGTTCGGCTTCTTCCAGCCCGGCATCTGGCCGTGGCCGCTGGCTTTGCGCCGGGGCAAACAAGGTACGCAAGCCCTTGTCAAATTCGGTAATCAGCGTGTCAAACATAGTGTTCCTGATTGGTGCACAAATCCGTCAAAGATTATACCTGTGCACCGCACAAGACGGCAGCTGCTGATATAATCCTGCAAGAAATTCCATGTAAACAACCACCATTAACAAAGGATTCTGCCTGATGAACCTGGAACTCATCGGCCCGGGCAAAGACATGCCGGGCGACTTCAACGTCGTGATCGAAATCTCCGCCAACGCTGCGCCGATCAAATACGAATTCGACAAAGAGTGGAACACCCTGGTGGTTGACCGTTTCATGGGCACCTCCATGATGTACCCGGCCAACTACGGCTTCGTGCCGCAAACCCTGGCCGGCGATGGCGATCCGGTTGACGTGCTGGTGGTTACCCCCTTCCCGCTGCCGCCAGGCGTGGTCATTCGCTGTCGCGCCCTGGGCCTGATCAAGATGGAAGACGACGGCGGCGTGGATGCCAAGCTGGTTGCCGTACCGGTGGAAAAGCTGTGCCCGATGTACAAGTCCATCCAGAAGCTGGAAGACCTGCCGGAGCTGCTGCGCGCGCAGATGGTGCACTTCTTCGAGCACTACAAGGACCTGGAAAAAGGCAAGTGGGTCAAAATCAACGGTTGGGGCACGCTGGAAGATGCCAAGACCGAACTGGTTGAAGGCATTGCGCGCTTCGGCAAGTAATTGCTGCCAGTGGCCTGCCCTGCAGGCCCGCGTCCGTCACGGACATGAAAAACGCCAGTGCATGCACTGGCGTTTTTGCTTTCCTGGCAGCCGGTCAAGGTGGGCTGCCATCCAGCAGGCTTAGTGGTTGCGGTAATCGGCAGGATTAGCAGCAATGGCCTTACCGGCATAATCATCGGCAGCCTTGCGCTGAGCATCAGCGGTGTTGAACTGCTGCTCGTACTTCTTCACAGCGTCCTTGTCCGGACGGCTGCGTACATTGCTATCGGCCATGGCAGCAGCAACAAGAGCATTGGAAACAACAACAGCCAGCATCAATTTTTTCAACATGATTCACTCCATTCGGTTAGCAGGATGCAAGCTTTCCGGGCCACGCACCAAAATTAATTCAATTTTTTTGATGACATTTATAGATTGGCACGTAAAATTACTTTGCTATCAACGGCTTTACTTCTTGCATCGGGTTGGTGAGATGAATATTAAACGCGAGCCATTCTTGTTGATAGCGAAATGATCTGAACAGTTTATTCAATAAATTTGAACATGAAATTATCACTAGATGCTTTGCTGGTCCTGGATGCCATCGATCGCAACGGCAGTTTTGCCGCAGCGGCCGATGAGCTGCATCGCGTGACATCCGCACTCAGTTATGTCATCCAGAAACTGGAGCAGGATCTGGACATTGCCTTATTTGACCGCAGCGGCCACCGCGCCCGCCTGACTCCTGCCGGCGAGCTGTTGCTGCGCGACGGGCGCTATCTGCTGGACGCGGCCCGCACGGTGGAGCATCGCCTGCAGCAGCAGGCTGCGGGCTGGGAAAGCGAACTGGTCATCACCATTGGCGACCTCATTCCCTTCGAACAGCTCATTCCGCTGATCCAGCGCTTTGACCAACTGGGCAGCGGCACCCAGCTACGCTTTACCCGTGAAGTATTTGGCGGCATCTGGGACGCCCTGTATGACGCCCGCGCCGATCTGGTACTCGGAGCACCCGGACACCCTCCTTCTGGCGATTATTTCTATCGCGAGATCGGCTCCATCGACTTTGCCTTTCTGCTCAGCCCGACCCACCCGCTAGCCAGCGCGCCCGAGCCCTTGGCAGCACACACCCTGCGCAAGCACCGCATCATTTCACTGGGAGACACCTCGCGCCGCCTGCCCACCCGTACTGCAGGCATACTGGATGGACAGGATGTACTGACCGTCCACACCCTGGATGCCAAACTCGCACTGATGACTGCAGGCCTGGGCATTGGCTATCTACCACGCACGCTTGCCACGCCATATCTGCAAAACGGCCAACTTGTGGAAAAATCGCTGAAGGAAAAACGCAGTTGCACCAAAATGTTTTATGCCTGGAAAGAAGAATCACCCGGCAAGGCGCTGACGTGGTTTATTGACAATCTGGGACTGTGCATCCAGCAAAAGCAACTGATCATCTAAGGCCATCCATGTTTCAGCCATTCGGCACCGCACCTTATCTGCACTGGCTCAGCCTGCGACTGCGCCAGCGCGGCCTGCTGCTGCCTGCAGATGGGACTGCACCGAACTGGTTGCCGACAGGCTGGCAAGGTTATACGGCGGACAACTGCTGGCTGGATCTGGGAGACGACGACAGTAGCGCTCTGAATCTGCGCCTGTTGCACTGCCAGCAGCAGCAGGTCATTGCGGTGGAAATATGTGGTCAATGGCAGCCACAGGGCGAGCAGCTCGGCTTCATGCTCTTGTGCGGCAGCGCCCTGCCACTGCCTGCCAATGCCAGCCGATGGCTGGATAATATGGCCCCCATACCCGGCGCCTGGCTACATTGCGGGCCAGCAGGCAGCGCACGCTATACCCTGCATGTGATGAACGCCATGCAATATGCCTTGAAACTGGCCTGGCAGCATTTACCCGCCAGCGCCACTCCCAGTGCAATCAACTGGGAACAATGCATGCAGCAGCAAATGGCGGTGGCAGACAAGCTGCTCTCCTTGTCATTGCGTTACCTGCAACAGCAAGGCATTGATGCCGCCGGGCATGATGCCGAGACCGTGCGCACACAGTTTTCCCTGCCACCAGGACAGCAGACACACTTTGCGGCCAATCTGGCACTACTTATCGTGCTGGCAATGCAACAGCGCGACACGCTACACAGCACATTGCAGCAAATTTTCAGCACGCTTCAACCACAGCCGACATCCTGCAGCCAGCATCCATCGCCATAAAAAAAACCCGCCAACTTGGCGGGTTTTTTTGACCGATGCTTGAATCAGGCAGCAGCAGATGCAGCCGGCTTCTTGCGGCTTACCGCAGCGGCCGTGGCCTTAGCCTGGTTACTGGCAGCTTCCACGCTGGCTTCAGCGATTTCAGCGCTTACCTTCTTTGCCGTCTTGGACACGCTTTCGAAAGCAGCATTGGAGCTGTTAACGAAGGTTTTCAGCGCCGAAACGGCAACATCGGAACCAGCCGGGGCGTTCTTGGACAGGCGGTCCAGATTGCTCAGCAACAGCTTGTTCTGTTCGGCCAGCTGCTCTTCCACAAAGGAAGTCAGCTCACCTTGCGTAGCGACAGCAGCATCGTACACTTCGCGGGCAACGGTGAAGGCCTGATCCAGACCCGGCTGTGCCAAGCTGGTTTGCAGTTCAGCAAACGCTTTCGGATCCTTCACTTCGCTCAGTGCCTTGAAGTGCTTGGCATTGTTGTCCAGCAGCTTGCGGGTCAGCTCCAGCTGCAGGCTGGCAAAACGTTCAGCGCCAGCCAGGACGATAGAGGACAGGCGAATGGCTTTATCAAATTGCGCCTGGCCGAGAGCAGAGAATTCTTGGGTATTGGTAAACATGGCTACTCCTGGAAATGTCGATATACAACTCAGCTTTACAGTCACAACAACCGTTTCGCCGCCAATGCTGCACAGCAGCAAACGTAATTTAACCAAAGTGCAGCGTGCGGTCAAGAAAATGTTGCGCCGCACAAATCGCTAAGCAGCTATTTTGTATGTGTTTTTACAACAGCAACATTCCAAACGAATGACAAGCATGTGACAGATGCAGCTGGCGGCTGCTACACGTATTTTTTTGCAGCGCAATACCAACAGTTCGCCATCCATGCAGAATGGTTCACCGGCATTGAAAGGGGCAGTGCAAGCCAGTACACTCGCTCCATAGAAGAAATCTATTTATATAAAGCCTACTCATGAGCTCTGCGGCCAACGCCTTTGACATCAAATCTGCCAGCCTGGATCTGCTGGCCCTGATTCTCCACACGGACAATCTGGAAGAACTCACCAGCGCCCTGGACACCCGCTTCGGCCCCGCCGGTGATGCGCCTGCCGAAGCCTTCATGCTGGATGTGGAAGCCTTGCCCCAGGCAGCGGAAACCGAATATGGCCGGCTGCTGCCCATGCTCAGCCGCCATGGCATTCGCATTGTGGCGCTGCGCCACCCGGATTCAGCCATGGCTGAAGTTGCCAGTCGCTATGGCTTGGCCTATGTGCGCGGCGGCTTGCCTGCACGCTCCAGCCAACCTGCCAGCGAACCCCAAGCCAAGCCGGTAGAAGCCGCCCCGGTAGCCGCACCGGCTCCCGCACCCAGCGCCATGATCGTGGACAGACCGGTACGTGCCGGCCAGCAGATTTATGCCCGTGGCTGCGATCTGGTCGTGCTGGCCATGGTCAGCGCCGGTGCCGAAGTCATTGCCGATGGCAACATCCATGTTTACGCCCCGCTGCGCGGTCGTGCCCTGGCCGGAGCCCGTGGCAACACCAGCGCGCGCATCTTCGTGCGCAGCATGGAGGCCGAACTGGTTTCCATTGCCGGGGTCTATCGCACCATCGAACAGGCCTTGCCAGAAAGCATCAAGGGCAAGCCTACCCAGATTCAACTTGAAAACGAGCGCCTGGTCATGACCGCGCTTGGCGAATAATTCAATTTTCCAAAGGATTTACCGTGGCAAAAATCATCGTCGTGACTTCCGGCAAAGGTGGTGTCGGCAAAACCACCACCAGTGCCAGCTTTGCCTCCGGCCTGGCCCTGCGCGGCCACAAGACCGTGGTGATCGACTTTGACGTCGGCCTGCGCAACCTGGACCTGATCATGGGTTGCGAACGCCGTGTGGTGTACGACCTGATCAATGTCGTCAATGGGGAAGCCTCGCTGAACCAGGCGCTGATCAAGGACAAGAACTGCGACAACCTGTACATCATCCCGGCATCGCAAACCCGCGATAAGGATGCGCTGTCCCAGGAAGGCGTGGAAAAGGTTTTGAAGGATCTGGCTGACAGCGGCTTTGAATACATTGTGTGCGACTCGCCTGCCGGTATCGAAAAGGGCGCGCTGATGGCACTGTACTTTGCCGATGAAGCCCTGATCGTTACCAACCCGGAAGTGTCTTCGGTGCGCGACTCCGACCGCATCCTGGGCATTCTGGCTTCCAAGTCGCGCCGTGCCGAACAGGGCGGCGAGCCGGTAAAAGAACACCTGCTGATCACCCGCTACTCCCCGTCCCGCGTGGACAAGGGCGAGATGCTGTCGGTAGACGACGTGAAGGAAATCCTGCGCGTGCCGCTGATCGGTGTGATTCCGGAATCCCAAACCGTACTGCAAGCCTCCAACTCCGGTACCCCTGCCATTCATCTGAAGGGCAGCGACGTAGCCGAAGCCTATTCCGACGTGATTGCACGTTTCCTGGGCGAAGATCGCCCCATGCGCTTTCTGGATGCCCCCAAGGTGGGCTTGCTCAAGCGCCTGTTCGGAGGTTAAACCATGTCTCTCATTGATATCCTGTTTGGCAAGCGCCAGAAAACCGCCGCCATTGCCAGAGAACGTCTACAGATCATCCTGGCGCACGAGCGCAATGGTCGCAGCGCACCTGACTACCTGCCTGCATTGCAGCGCGAGCTGATGGAGGTGATTTCCAAGTACGTGTCGGTCAATCTGGACGACATCAAGGTACAAGTGGAACGCCAGGACGACTTTGAGGTGCTGGAAGTCAATATCGTGCTGCCGGAGCATCAACGCTAAACCATGACGCTGACCGAACTCCGCTACATCGTGGCCGTGGCGCGCGAGCGCCATTTTGGCCGTGCCGCACAAAGCTGCTTTGTCAGCCAGCCCACCCTGTCCATCGCCATCAAGAAGCTGGAAGACGAACTGGGCATCACCCTGTTCGAGCGCGGCGGCCAAGAAGTGGCGGTGACGGAAATTGGCGAGCGCATCATCGAGCAGTCGCAGCGCGTGCTGGAAGAAGCCGAAACCGTCAAACGGCTGGCTGGCGAACACCAGAACGAGCTGGTCGGCCCACTCAAGCTAGGGGTGATCTTTACCATCAGCCCCTACCTGCTGCCACGACTGATTCCGGCACTGCGCATTCTGGCACCCGACATGCCACTGATTCTGGAAGAGAACTACACCGCACGGCTGGCTGAAATGCTCAAGCGCGGCGAGGTCGACGCCATCATCGTGGCCGACCCGTTCGAGGAAGCCGGAACCGTGGCCTGGCCGCTGTACGACGAGCCCTTTGTTGTGGCCACGCCCAAGGGCCATCCGTGGGAAAAGCAGGATTGCGTACATGCCAGCCAGCTTACCGATGAAAGCGTACTGCTGCTGACCCAGGGCAACTGCTTCCGCGATCAGGTGCTGCAGGCATGCAGCGAGCTGGCCAGCAAGCAAAACCACCATTCCGGCCTGGCCAGCACCCTGCAAGGCAGCTCGCTCAATACCATCCGCCACATGGTGGCCAGTGGCATGGGGGTGACTGTGATGCCATCCACCTCTATTGGTCCGGGAGACGACAGCCTGCTGTCGGTCGTGCCCTTCCAGGCCCCGGTGCCGGAACGGCGGGTACTGCTGGTGACCCGCAAGCAGTTCTTCCGCAAGAAGGCCGTGGAAACCCTGCAGCAGGCCGTATTCCGCTCCGGGCTGACTGGCGTTGCCATGCTGGAAGGCGAAGGGCCGATTGGCGGCTAAGCCGCCTCGTTCTGCCACAAAAAAAGCCGCTCTCATCGAGCGGCTTTTGTTTTGCAGCCTGATTCCAACTCAGACGGCTGCCTGGCGTACCAGCTGGGCCAGACGGGCGATACCTTCATCGATGCGCTCTGGCGCTGCATGGCTGAAGTTAAGCCGCAAATGACCGATGCCGTCCTCCGGATTCGGATAAAAGGGCTCGCCCGGCATGAAGGCAACATTGCATTCTGCCAATGCCAGCTTCAGCAGCTGGCGCGTATCCTGCGGCTGCTTCAGCGTCAGCCAGAAGAACAGCCCGCCCTTGGGCACCTGCCAGTCAGCCAGATCAGCAAAATGCTTTTCCAGCGCAGCCTGCATGGCATCGCGGCCTACGCGGTAGGTATCGCGCAGGGATTGCAGATGGGCCGGAAAATCCGGACTAGCCAGTTGCTGGGCGATAAACCACTGACCGGGGCGATTGCTGTGCAGATCGGTAGACTGTTTGAGCTTGACCAGATGCGGGTAGAGCTCGGGCGAGGCAATCAGATAACCTTCGCGCAAGCCCGGAGCCAGCGTCTTGGAGAAAGAGCCCGCGTAGATCCACGGCGTGTTCTTCAGATGGCTCACCAGCGGAGCCGGTGCCTCACCATCATAGGACAGCGCCCGGTACGGATCATCCTCGTAAACCGGCAGGCCATGGCTGTCGATCACCTCAGCCAGCGCACGGCGGTTTTCCTCGCTATAACAGGCACCGGACGGATTCTGGAAGCTGGGAATCAGATAGGTCAGCCGGGGCTTGGCGCTACGCAAAGCCTGGTCCAGCTTCTCTGGTGACAGCTGGCCGTTTTCCTGTGCTACAGCAGTGATCTTGGCCCCAAACAGGTTGAAAGACTGCAAGGCCGCCAGATAAGTCGGCCCTTCCGTCACCAATGGTGTGCCCGGGTCGATGAACAGCTTGGATGCCAGATCGATGGCCTGTTGCGAGCCGGACAGCACCAGCACCTGTTGGGCAGAACAGTTCAGCCCCAGCTTGCGCGCCTCTACAGCAATTAGCTCACGCAGTTCCGGTTCACCCTCGGTCGTGCCATATTGCGCCAGTGCTTGCGGCATGCCAGTAAAGTCCAACTTGGGCAGACAGCTGGCTGCTGGCAAGCCACCAGCAAAGGAAATGACTTCAGGGCGCTGGGCTGCCGCCAGGATTTCGCGGATCAGCGAACCCATCAGTCGTTCGATACGTTCTGAAAACATGGTAATCTCCCTGATTGTCACATCAGTATGTCAACCATATTGCCGTGGCCGAGGGTGGCAAGCCGACGGAAGTGGTCCTTCTGCAGCAGTTGGTATGTTTTTTCTGCTACCGCTATATGGTGCGCTGCCGTGACAATCCAACGAACAATAAACGTCAATTTTTTTGACCTAATTTACCCCTAGGCGGGGAAGTCGTCAACATGCCTGACACCGATAGCTCGATTGACCTGCGCGCGGCCATGGAAGTGTTTTTCCATGCCTACAAGGCCTTTACCGCCAAGCCGGATGAAATCCTGGCCCGGCGTGGCCTGGCCCGCGTACACCACCGTATCCTGTTCTTTGTGGCCCGCTATCCCGGCCTGTCGGTCAAGGATCTGCTAGGCGCGCTGGACGTCACCAAGCAGGCCATCAACATGCCGCTGCGCCAGCTGGTGGAAATGGGGCTGATTGCCAGTGTGGCCGCCAGCCACGACAAGCGGGTGAAGCAGCTGTCGCTCACCAGCGAAGGCCGCAAGCTGGAAGAAGCGCTGCACAAGGAACAAGCCCGCCTGCTCAGCCAGGCTTTCAGCCGCATTGGCGACACCGCCACCCGCGACTGGATGGCGGTGAACAGCCAGCTATCTGGCCGGGCCGATACCGACGAAGCTGGCCACTGAGGCTGGCCACCCCGCAGGCGAACGCAAAAAAGCCCGTGTAACCATACACGGGCTTTTGCTTGATGACGGGCGACGCAGGGCTTAGCTGATCTTCTCGTAGCGCACTTCCAGAATCTCGATATCCTCGTCGCCATCCGGTCCGCGAAACAGCACGCTATCCCCTTCGCGCGCCTTGATCAGCGTGCGGGCGATCGGAGAAATCCAGCTGATGTGGCCGCGTGCCAAGTCAATCTCGTCCACCCCGACAATGCGCAGCAACTGCTCGCTGCCATCACCGCGCTCAATCAGCACCGTTGCCGAGAAAAATACCTGGTCGGTGGCTTCACGGGCTTCCGGGTCCACCACCTCCGCCAGCTCCAGCCGCTTGGTCAAAAAGCGGATACGGCGGTCGATTTCGCGCAAGCGGCGCTTGCCGTACAAATAGTCGCCATTTTCCGAGCGATCGCCATTGCTGGCGGCCCAGTTGACGATCTGCACCACTTCCGGCCTTTCCTTGTTAACCAGTTGGTACAGCTCGTCTTTCAGCCGCAACCAGCCACCGGGCGTAATGTAGTTCTTGGTGGATGCCGGCAATCGCTGTTCGGCTGGCAGATCATCTTCTGCCTCGTCGTTTTTTCGAGTAAATGCCTTGCTCATGCGTATATTCCTGGCGTGCACTGCAATTGGCTACCTTACGTCCGGCAGCGCCGGTTCAGCAAGCCATCATTGGTCCTGCGGCCACAACCACTCCTGGCAGTACACCAGCAGGTTCTTTGGCCGCAGCTTCAGCTGTTGCAGCTGGCGGTAATCCAGCCATAGCAGATGGTATTGATTGTCCGGCGTCATGCGTGCCAGCTCCGGCCCGCCCAGTTGCAGGGTGCCGCGAAACTTGCTGGCCAGAAACACATGCTCGATACGGCCCTTGTGCTCCAACTCGGCCAGTTGCTCGGCCAGCCATACATTCAGGCCGGTTTCCTCACGGGTTTCACGTACGCAGGCCATGGCCGGGGTTTCGCCAGCCTTGATGGTGCCGCCGGGCAGGACATAATACTCCTTGCCATTTTTGATGCGCTGCATCATCAACAGCTTGCCATCCTGGATGATGACAATGGACGCACGCGGCCCGCGCCGACCGGCCAGCAAACGGGCGGCAGCGCTGCCCGAGGCAGGCTGCTGGCCATGATGAGGCTGGCTGGCCGAATGCAAAACGGGTGACCGCAATGCCGCCACCCATTTGCCTGCACGCGCCGCCAATGCCGTCAGTGACGGCCAACGGCGAGCGCTCACTCGCCCTTGCCGCCGCGCGTTTTCTTGCGGCCAGTCATGGTCAGGTCAGACCACTTCATCACGGCTGCCACTTCAGCTTCGTTCAGCTCATAGAACTGACCACGCTTCAGACGCGGGGGCAGGCCCAGGTTGCCAAAGCGCACGCGGATCAGGCGGCTGACGGTGAGGCCAAAGTGTTCGAACATGCGACGCACTTCGCGGTTACGCCCTTCCTTGATCACCACGTTGTACCACTGGTTGGCACCTTCTTCGGCACCACCGCGCTGGAACACGCGCTGGAAAGCGGCCGGGCCGTCTTCCAGTTCCACACCGGCGGTCATTTCCTTGGCGATTTCCGGGGTCAGTTCGCCCAGCACGCGCACCGCGTATTCCCGCTCCACTTCAAAGCTGGGGTGCATCATGCGGTTGGCCAGTTCGCCACTGGTGGTAATCAACAGCAGGCCGGAGGTGTTGACGTCCAGACGGCCCACGGCTACCCAACGGCTGCTTTTGGCTTGCGGCAGGCGCTCAAACACGCTGACACGGCCTTCCGGGTCGTCGCGCGAGACGATTTCGCCTTCCTGCTTGTGGTACATGATGATGCGCGGCAGACGGTCGGCCCATTTCAGCTTGATGACGTCGCCCTTGGCGGTGACACGGTCTTCCGGGCCGACACGGTCGCCCAGATTGGCTTTTTTGCCGTTGACCATCACCAGGCCGGCTTCAATCCATTCTTCCATCTCGCGACGGGAGCCAACACCAGATGCCGACAGCGCCTTCTGCAGGCGTACCGGTTCAATCTGTTCCTTGTCGAGGCGTACCTCGCGCAGCCGCTTGGACTTTTCTTTCACGTCCTGACTCGGGCTGCGCAGACGCAACTTTTTTGCCTTGATTACCAGCGACTTGCCTTCTGCACGCGGCTTGCCTGCGGCCGGTGCACGGCGCTGTTCGCGCGGGCTTTGTTCACCATCGGCCACCGGCATGGCGGCATTCTTGTTGCCAAAGCGGCGCTCGTGTTGCAGGGCTTCGCCACCTTCGGCTTGCAGGCGTTCGGCCTTTTCCTGACGGCGGGCCGCTTGTTGCTGGCGGTTGTTTTCCGACTGCGTGCGCTTGCCGGTACCAGTCGGCTTGGCTTGTACTTCGCCACGACGGTTGACGGTTTCCTTGCGGCGATTGTTGGCCGGCTTTTTCGGCTCGGCCACATTGCCGTTGGGTTCGCCGTTTTCATCACGCGACAGGCCACGGGCCTGGCGCTGCAGTTCGACCTGAGCCAGTTCGGCACGGCTCATTTTGAACAGCGGCGCGCTTTCATGCGGAGCGGCACCGGCCTTGGCTTGCAGCAGATTGCCGTAGGCATCACGCGGTGCTGCCGGACGACGACCTTGCGGCTTGCCACCCTGGCCTTGCGCGTCTTGCGGATTGCGCGCCTTGCCAACGCCTTGCGGCTTGCCACGGCCCTGCTGCTGCGGGGCGTTGCCACGGGCGGCGTCAGGCTGACGGCGCTGGCTGGTGCTTTCGCGTCCCTTTACACGCGCCACCGGCTGGCGGGCGTTGTTTTGTCCTTTGGTAGACATAAATCATGCTCTTTCAGTACGAGCGCACGCGCTATTGAGCTTGTGGCTCCAGATTGTCCGCCTCATCGTCGAGGGGGAGAGTGTCTTCGGCGTCTTCGCTGCCGATCTCTTGTGGCTGGGCATCGGGTATGACCAGTGTTCCCAAGTCTGCCAGTGGTGGCAGATCCCTTAGCGAAACAAAGCCAAGATCATCCAGAAACTTGCGGGTGGTGGCATACAGCCCCGGCCGGCCGGGCACGTCCTTGTGCCCGATTACTTCAATCCATCCCCGCTCCAGCAGGGTTTGCATCACATTGGTGGATACCGACACGCCACGAATGGACTCGATATCACCACGGGTAACAGGTTGTTTGTAGGCGATAATCGCCAGGGTTTCCATCACGGCACGTGAGTAACGCGGTGGTTTTTCCGGGTTCAGCCGTGACAGATAGGGTGTAAATTCGGACCGGGCGCGAAAGCGCCAGCCACTGGCCAGTTTCACCAGTTCCACGCCACGGCCACGCCAGTCAGCCTGGATGTCATCCAGGATGTCGTTTAACAGCGTGGCCTTGATATCCTCGGTAAACAGCTTTTTGAGCTGGGATACCGACAAGGGTTCCGTCGCGGTTAACAATGCCGTTTCCAGCACGATCTTGAGATAGTTTAAGTCGGTGATGGTGGTCATCGGACCAAGTCTCGCCCGGCCTGCAAACAGGACTGGGGGCGAAAAAATATACATTGCGCGGGGAAGGCGCGGATTCTACATGAATTCCCCGCTGGCGACACTGCCTAATCGTGCGCTGCTGTCATGTACGCAACAGTTGCCAGCTCAGCTGATGGCGATACGCACGTAGATGGGCTGATAGGCCTCTTCCTGACTGACCTTGATCAGCCCTTCCTTCACCAGTTCCAGCACGGCGATGAAGTTGACCACCAGGTGTGCCACGCCCTTGTCCACCTCGAACAGTTCTTCAAACGGCACGTATTCGCGATCGTGGAGATAGCGCAGAATCCAGCTCATTTGCTCGCGCACCGACAGCTCGTCCTTTTCCACCTTGTGGCTGCGCTTGTGCTTGGCGCGGGACAAAATGGCCAGCCAGGCTTGGCGCAGGTCTACCGCAGCCACATCCGGCAATCGTGCTTCGGCCCCCTGCTCAATCAATACCGCCAGCCAGGCAAAATCGCGGTCGGCCTGCGGCAGCTTGTCCAGTTCCAGCGCGGCCAGCTTCATCTGTTCGTAGTCCAGCAGACGGCGTACCAGTTCGGCACGCGGGTCGTCCGGCTCGCCCTCTTCGTCCAGTGGCGGACGTGGCAGCAGCAGCCGTGATTTGATTTCAATCAGCAGCGCCGCCATCAGCAGGTATTCTGCCGCCAGCTCCAGCCGCTCGGCGCGCATGGCATCCACATAGCCCATGTACTGGCGGGTGATATCGGCCATGGGGATATTCAGCACATCCAGGTTTTGCTTGCGGATCAGGTACAGCAGCAAATCCAGCGGGCCTTCGAAGCTTTCCAGAATCACCTGCAAGGCATCGGGCGGGATGAACAGGTCCTGCGGCACTTCCAGCACCGGCTGACCAAACACATGGGCGATGGGCAGGCCGGCGGGTAATTCCGGCGCGGTCAGGGCAAAGTTGTCGGGCGTGGTCGGGGTACTCATGCGGCAGAGTGTACGCCAAGCGGGTGGGTTTTGACCCATTCCAGAAACAGCCGCGCCGGGCCGGACAGACTGACTTTGCGGTGATAGGCCAGCATGATGGTGCGCGAGGGTTCGTATTCTGCCAGCGGCAGACGGCACAGCGTGCTGCTGATCATCACTTCCGGCAGCGCTGTCCAGCCCAGCCCGGCCTCCACCAGCATGCGCAAGGCTTCCAGGTAATTGGACGGCTCACGTACATCCAGCGGGGTGGCCTGTTGCTGGAACAGGTTTTCGATCAGCCGTCGGCAGCGGGTATTGCTGCCGGGCAACAACGCGGGATAGCGCGCCAGGTCCTGCAGGGTGAGGGAATCCAGCAGGGCCAACGGGTGCTGGCCCGCCACGGCAAAGCATAGTTTTTCCTCCAGCACTTCCACGTATTCCAACGCCTGCTCGTGCAAGGGCGGCTCGGACATGAAGCCCAGTTCCAGTTCGCCCTGACACAGCAGCTTGTGGGTTTCGGCTGAAGTCTTGAAGTCCACGGTAAGGTCGATACCCGGGTACTGGCGCAAAAAATCGGCCAGCACGGGCTTGAGGTAATACAGGCCGATATGCTGGGTGGTGGTCAGATGCAGCTTGCCCACCTGGGCCGGTTGCAGGCTGCGCAGCAACTGGCTGGCCTGTTCGGCCTCGGCCAGAATGCGCAGCGCATGGGGCAGAAAGGCGCGCCCGGCTTCGGTCAGCACCGTGCGGCGGCCAATGCGGTCGAACAGCGTGACGCGCAGGCCATCCTCCAGGCTGCGAATGCGCTTGGACAAACCCGGCTGGGTGAGGTGCAGGCAGTCGGCGGCGCGGGAAAACGACGACTCACGCGCGGCGGTGACAAAGGCCTTGAGAGCGGCTAGGTGAAAATCCATTCCAAACCATTATGGAAATGTCAAACAAATCCAACTTTTTGTTTGATCTTGATCTGGCTACTATACCAGCACCCTCCACCCTCCGCCCCGAATTCATCCCATGGGAAATCAGAATCTGCCCTGGATTCAGCCGCTGTCGCTGAACCGCCCGGCACAACCGCAACTGGCGCGCGCCGTGGTCATGGTGCGCCCGGTCGGCTTTGCCTTTAACGAACAGACCGGTGCCGACAATGTGCTCCAGCACCGGCTGAAGCTGCCGGCAGTCGCCGTCACCGCGCAGGCCATGGCTGAATTCGATGCCATGACCCTGCGCCTGCAAGACCACGGCTTGCAGGTGATGGTGCTGGAAAAAAGCCCGGACGGCATTCCTACGCCGGATGCGGTGTTTCCCAACAACTGGTTTACCACCAGTGCGGATGGCAGCTTGCACATCTACCCGATGCACACGCCCAACCGTCGGCAGGAAAGGCGGGTGGAAGAACTGGCGCGGCTATTGCTGCAACACGATTACCAGATCAACCAGATCAGCTGGGTGGGCCACCCGTGGGAAGAACAGCTGATTCTGGAAGGCACCGGGGTGATGATTTTCGACCATGCCCGCCGCCGGGTGTATGCCGCGCGTTCGCAGCGCTGCCATCCGCTGGCGCTATACCGCTATGCCCGCTTGCGCGGTCTGGAGGATGTGCAGCTGTTCGACACCGCCGACAGCCACGGCGTCCCCATCTACCACAGCAATGTAATGATGTCGGTGGGACAGGATATCGCGGTGATCTGCGCCGACAGCCTGTACCAGCCAGAACAACGCCAACGGGTGCTGGCCGCGCTGGAATCCACCCACGAGGTGATCCAGATCAGCCACGAGCAAGTGGAGCAGCATTTCTGCGGCAATATCCTGCAACTGGTGGCACAGGATGGCACCCCGCTGTTGGCGATGTCGCAGCGCGCCTGGAATGGCTTCACCCCGCAACAACAACGCGTGCTGGAGCGGCACGGTCAGCCGGTGGTCAATCCCATCCCCACCATCGAGGCGGTGGGCGGCGGCAGCTGTCGCTGCATGCTGGCGGAAATCTTCCTGCCACGTATTGAGCACTGAAGTCACAGGCGGCAAGGTGACAAGTGCTACAGGTCTACCCCCTTGTTCACCATGCCCCCTATGCTGATTGGTCCTGCGTGGCACTGTCGTCTTGCTGTGTAGCCTTGCCTGGCAAGAAGACGAAGAAGCTGACAAACGCGAGCACGAAGACGCTGATGGCACCGTACACCATCACCCAGCCGAATCCCGCCACGAGCGCGGCATTGATCGTGTCTTGAGGCGCAGCGACATTCGCCAGCGGCCCCGCGTGTTGCTGCGCGACCGTCACATCGCCTGCTGCGATCTTTTCCGCGAAGTGCCGCAACTCGGCCGTCTCTGGCGCGCCCGCAGTATCGCGCAGATGAGCCATCACGCCCTGCACCAGCACGAAGCCCATCACGGCGATGTTGAAGGCCAGCGAGATCATCCGGGCACTGGTATCCGCACCCGATGCCATTCCGGCGCGCTCGGCCGCGACAGACACGGTGATGGTATTGGTCGCGGTCGTGTTGGTCAGACCCAGCCCGATACCGGCCAGTACGCAGCCCGGCAGGATCAGCCAGCCCGGTTGTGCGGAGATGCTGCCGATTTTCATCAGCACGAAACCCAGGCCGATCGTAGACATGCCTAGCGGGATCACGACGCCAGGCTGCCAGCGCTGGGCCAGACGTTCGGCCAGCGGTGGCACGAACAAGGTGGGCAAGGTATAGGCCAGCAGCGCCAGTCCGGTCTGCATGCTGTCATACCCCAGGCCGACATGGAAGTAGATCGGCAAGTAGATAATGAAGGGCCAAAAGCTGAAGTTCTGTCCCATTGAGCCGAGCAGTGCGCCCGAAAAATTGCGCACGCGGAACACCAAGAAGTCGATCATCGGTCGCTCGCTAATGCGTTCGGCCACGACAAAGCCGACAAGGCTCAAGACGGACAAGCCGATGATGCCCAAGGCCGCAGGGCTGCCGAAACCGAGCACCGGCCCTTGAGTGACGAACAGCACCAGGCAGAACACGGCAAGCGACAGCGTGACAATGCCGGCGATGTCCAGTCGTGTTGCGTTCGGATCACGCGACTCCTGAACACCGACCTGAGCCAGCAGCAAGGTCACAACGGCCAGAGCGACGTGGATCAGGAACACCCATTCCCAGTTCGCCAGAGCCAAAATCGCGCCGCCCACGATGGGGCCGAAGCCGAGGCCGGCACCGAAGACGATGCCCCACAAGGCGAACGCCTTGCCGCGCTGCTCGCCATCCCGGAACTGGGTGGACAGGATAGCGATCTGGCAGATCAGCATCATGGCTGCACTCAGGCCCTGGAAAAACCGGGCCACGATCAGCACGGCAGCGCTTTCTGTCAGGCCGCACACCAGCGAGGTCATACCGAAGGCCACGATACCGATGGTGAAAACACGCTTGCGGCCATAGCGGTCGGCCAGGGTGCCGACGGCCATCAGAATGGTCGTCATGGCGATGGTGTAGGCCGCCATGACCCATTGAAGCTGGCGGAAGCTGGCTCCCATGACTTGTTCAATGGTGGAAAGGATGGGCGGCACGCTGGAAATCTCCAGGCCCAGCATCAAGGCGGACAAGCAGACGGCAGCTAGGGCAAACAGGCCCTGTCGCGAAGTTGAGAGAGTCATGGGCACCTTCCAAAAGACGGGTCTGCGCGGCATCTTTCAGGTACTGCCTAGAAAGCCTGCCGACGCGGGAAAAGAACGCGCGACGCGTTTGGAAGAATGTTAGGGAGCCGTTATCTATTTATCAATGATATGCTTGAATATATCAGAGACAACAAATTCGGATAGCAAATGAACCGCCCAGTCTTGGATGTGGAGTCGGTGCAGGCATTCGTCACCATTGCCGACTTTCAGAGTTTCACCAAAGCTGCCGAAGCCTTGGGTACAACCCAAGGTGCCATCAGTGTCAGACTAAAGCGCTTGGAAGAACGCCTGGGCTACAAGCTGATCGAACGCACGCCACGGATGGTTCGCCTGTCGGCGCAAGGTGCGTCGTTCCTCAATCCCGCACGCGAGTTCATCGCTGCGCATGATCGCGCGCTGTCAGCACTGTCTTGCGAATGCCGACGGTTCCGCTTGGGCATTGCTGAACACGTTGCGGGGCCGGAAGTCCCGACCATGTTGGCCCGCTTGAGCGAACGTGACCCCGCCTTGACCATTGAAGTCCGGCTGGAAAACTCACGTAGCCTACTTGATGCCTTTGACCGCGGTGATCTGGATGCTGTGATCGTTCGTCAGGAAGATGATCGCCGCGACGGTGAAGACCTGGGGCCGGAACATTTTGGCTGGTTTGCCGCGCCCCAATTCCGTCAGCAAGCCGGCAAACCGCTCCGCGTTGCCGCACTGGCACCTTGCTGCGGCGTGCGCGACATCGCGATCCGAGCCTTGACTTCAGAGGGCATCGAGTGGAACGAGGTGTTTGTCGGAGGTGGTCATGCTGCTGTAATGGCCGCGGTTTCCGCAGGCTTGGCCGTAGCGGCCTTTTCTTGCCGCTTAGCTCCCGCTGACACCATCGAAATCGGCCAGCGTTTTGGCTTGCCTGAACTGCCCTCGTCACGAATCATGTTGCATTCGACTCTGACGGATAAGCGCTCGCGCGATGCCCTGCGGACACTGGCGGCAGCCTATCGAGAACATCGCTCTCCCAAGCATGCAGGCACGCAGTGATGTATCCCTGACTCAATGTGAAGGCCTGGCGCTTTCCGTTTCGGAATTGGCCAAGTGGGCTGGCATTGCGCAGTCCACGCTTTCACATTTTTATGTCAATAAAAAAGCCGGAACACATGGTTCCGGCTTTTGGCTGACTACTGATCATCTTCTGAATCAGAAACCCAGCCCCATGGCAGCGCGTACATCACCCATGGTTTCCTTGGCTACCTTCTCCGCACGACGACAGCCTTCAAACACGATTTCCTTCACCCGATCCGGATGGGTCAGGTATTGCTCGGCGCGCTCGAACATTGGCTGCTGTTCGCGCAGCACGCCGTCGATCACCGGCTGCTTGCATTCCAGACAGCCGATGCCGGCGCTGGTACAGCCTTTTTTCACCCATTCGCGGGTGTCGTTGTCGCTGTACACCTGATGCAGCTGCCATACCGGGCATTTTTCCGGATTACCGGCATCGGTACGACGCACGCGGGCCGGGTCGGTCGGCATGGCTTTCACCTTCTTGCTCACCAGCTCTGGCGATTCGCGCATGGTGATGGTGTTGCCATAGGACTTGGACATCTTCTGGCCATCCAGGCCCGGCATGCGCGAAGCAGCGGTCAGCTTGGCTTCCGGTTCCGGCAGAATGGTTTTGCCCTTGTTTTCCAGCCAGCCGGCCAGGCGTTCACGGTCGGCCACGCCCAGGTTCTGGCTGGCGGCCAGAATCTCACGTGCGGCTTGCAGCGCTTCAGCATTGCCGTCTTGCAGATAGGCGGTGCGCTGCTGCATGAACTGCTTGCCCTGCTTGCCGATTTTCTTGGCAGCGGCCTGGGCCAGTTCGTCAAAATTGGGTTCGCGACCAAACAGATTGTTGAAGCGGCGGGCCACTTCGCGGGTCAGCTCGATATGCGGCACCTGGTCTTCGCCCACCGGCACCAGCCCGGCCTTGTACACCAGGATGTCGGCGGCCTGCAGCAGCGGATAGCCGAGGAAGCCGTAGGTGCCCAGGTCCTTGGTGGACAGTTTTTCGATCTGGTCCTTGTAGGTGGGCACACGCTCCAGCCAGGACAACGGGGTCACCATGGACAATGCCAGATGCAGCTCGGCATGCTGTGGCACCTTGGACTGGATGAACACCGTGGCCTTTTCCGGATCCACACCGGCGGCCAGCCAGTCGATCACCATGTCCCAGATGCTCTTTTCGATGATGGCCACATCGTCGTAATTGGTGGTGAGTGCATGCCAGTCGGCCACCATGAAATAGCAGTCGTGGCTGGATTGCAGCGCCACCCAGTTCTTGATGACGCCGTGGTAATGGCCCAGGTGCAGGCTGCCCGTGGGGCGCATGCCGGAAAGGATGCGGTTGGCAAACATGGTGTGATTTCCAGATGGTCCGGGAATGACAAAGCCTGTGCCGGGCTGCGCATGCTGCGCGGTCGGTACAGGCTGTATCGGCCACCAGGCAAGGTGGCCTCCCGCAAGTTATAGAAACAGACTGAGCAGATGATACACCAGCTGGCGCAAGGGATTGAGCAAGGGCATCAGTGCGCCGGTAAAGATCAGCGCAATGAGGATCCACATGCCATAGGGCTCCAGCCGGGAATATTTGTAAGCCATGCCCGGTGGCAGCAGGCTTTCCACGATGCGGCCACCATCCAGCGGCAGCAAGGGCAGCAGGTTCAGCACCATCAGCATTACGTTGATGTTGATGCCGGCCTTGCTCATCAGTGCCAGCGGCTCGGAATAATTGTTGTCCATGACGATGGCCAGCTTGAACAGCAGCACCCACACCACCGCCATGATGAAATTGGCCAGCGGCCCCGCCGCCGCCACCCAGCGCATGCCGACGCGCGGATTGCGCAAGGCGCCAAAGTTGACCGGCACTGGTTTGGCCCAGCCAAACAGTACGCCGCCCATGACTAGGGAAATCAGCGGCAGCAACACGGTGCCAACCGGGTCGATGTGCTTGAGCGGGTTAAGGGTCATGCGCCCCAGCATGTAGGCGGTACTGTCGCCAAAGCGTTTGGCCGCATAGGCATGCGCTGCTTCATGCAGGGTAATGGCCAGCAACACTGGCAAGGCATAGATGCTGATCTGCTGGATCAGTTGAGAAGTATCGCCCATGGCTCTTTTTCGAATGGAAAACGTTAACCCCCACTAGATGGAGGCAGGCTCGGATGGTTCCAGTAGCGGGCTTACAGACCGAACAAAGCCGGATCGCCCTTGCCGTGCCGCAGCAGTTCCACCCCGTCGGTCATGTCGATCACGGTGGTGGGTTCGGTACCACACCAGCCGCCATCGATTACCGCGTCCACGCTGTGTTCCAGCCGCTCGCGGATTTCGTACGGGTCGGTCAGCGGCTCGTCATCACCCGGCAAGGACAGGGTACAGGACAGAATGGGCTCGCCCAATTCTTCCAGCAGGGCCAGTGCCACTTTGTGATCCGGCACGCGCAGGCCGATGGTGGCGCGCTTGGGGTGCAGGGTACGGCGCGGCACTTCCTTGGTGGCTTGCAGGATAAAGGTGTAGCTGCCCGGCGTGGCGGCCTTGAGCTGACGGAACTGGGTATTGTCGACGCGGGCGTAATTGGCCAGCTCGGACAGGTTGTGACACACCAGTGTCAGGTGATGTTTGAGCTCGATCTGGCGGATGGCCAGAATGCGTTCCATCGCCTTTTTGTCGCCCAGCATGCAGCCCAGTGCATAACAGGAGTCGGTGGGGTACACCACCACACCGCCGTTACGCAGGATGTTGGCGGCTTCCCGGATCAGCCGCGCTTGCGGATTGTCCGGGTGAATCATGAAGAACTGTGCCATGTGTGTACTTTTATGTTGGTTTATGCCGCGCGCGGGGCGCGGATGATGCGTTCTTGCAATGCCTGCCACACCGGCTGGCAGATGGGCGGCAGGTCATCAGTGCGGCCCACGTCGCGGCCACCTTCGCCCGGTGCGTGAAAATCGCTGCCGGCGCTGGACAGCAATCCGTAACGCTGGGCGATCAGCGCGTACTTGTGCATATCGTCCAGGCTGTGGCTGCCGCTGGCCACTTCGATACCCTGGCCACCGGCGTCCTTGAAATCCAGGATCAGCCGCTCGGTGAGCGTGCGTCCCATATCGTAGCGACCAGGATGGGCAATCACCGCCACGCCGCCAGAAGCAACAATCCAGCCCACGGCATCGGCCAGGTGCGCCCATTCGTGCGGCACATAGCCAGGTTTGCCCGGTGTCAGGTATTTGCGGAATACGGTGCGCACGTCTTTCACCTCGCCGCTATTCACCAGGAAACGGGCAAAGTGGGTGCGGCCTATCATTTCCGGGTTTTCGCACACGGCCATGGCACCGGCAAACGCGCCATGGATGCCGATGCGCGCCAGCGAGTCGGACATTTCCTGCGCCCGCTGCACCCGGCCATCGCGGATGGACTGCAAACCAGCCTTGAGGGCCGCATGCTCCGGGTCGATGCCCAGCCCGACAATATGCACGGTGTGCTTGCCATTCCAGGTGACGGACACTTCCACGCCATTGAGAAAATCCACGCCGTTGGCTGCGGCAGCGACGCGGGCATCGGCCAGGCCATGGGTACAGTCGTGGTCGGTCAGCGCCACCAGCGTGGCCTCGCGCTCGGCGGCGCGGGCGATCACCTCGGCGGGCGGCAAGGCACCGTCGGAGGCATGGGAATGAAAATGCAGATCGATACTGGCCATGGATCAGTTTCCGTCCTTGCTGTGCCGGGCCTGCTGACGCGCCTGCCAGGCAGCAAGCCGACTGCGATAGTCGCGCAGCTCGGCGTAATAGGTATCGAGAATGCAGGGGTCGCAACCACTGCCGCAGCACATGTCGTCCGTCACCTCGAACGGTGGTTCTGGCATCGGATCGTCATCCGGCGGCAACACGGCCTCGGACATCAGGCCGCCACCACCGTGATGGTAAAGCCCTCACCGCTCACCACCTGTCCTGGGCGGATCTTGCAGGTTTTGCGCAGCTCTTGCACACCGTCCACCGCCACATTGCCCTCGGCAATGAAATGTTTGGCTTCGCCGCCGGATGAACACACGCTGCAGGTTTTCAGCAAATCGCACAGGGCGATGTATTCATTACGCAATTGAAAGGTTTCATTCATTTTTACACATCCATTCTGGACAGGCTTGTGCACCGCCTGTGGACAAGACCTGCAACTATTTGAGCAAAAAGCATAAATCGGCACCGCCTGTTTTTTAGGCAGCGTCTTCAGGTTTTCCACCCCCTGACGGGACAGGGCTGTGAGCGGCCTGTGGAAAAGCAGAACAAGGCCCTGAAAGTTAAAGACTTTGTCAGGGCTGCTTATTTTTTAAGCTATTTCCACCCCAGTCAGGCAGTTGCCGCACAGCATGCCAGGCCTGTTGCAGGCGTTGCTGTTCATTACCGTGCAGCAATACCGGAACAATACCCACAGCCGCCAGTTCGGCCTGATACAGACTCAACAACCAGTCGCGCTCGGCCGGATGGCTGCGTAGCGGGTCTGGCTGCCAGGGGATATCTGTTGCCGTCAGCAGGGTCAGCACATAGTCCTGTGGCCGGTAATACTGCAGCAAGGCGGGCGATGCCTGCCCGAACGCCACTTCGGCCCATATCTTGCAAGTGAGTACCGTGGTGTCGCACACCAGCCAGTCGTGCTGGCTGGCGGCAGCCGCCTCGGCCTGCAATTGTCCACAGGCAATGGCCTCGATGTCGGTCATCGCCACCTGATACGGGCGGTCGGCATAGTAGGCACGCGCATATTCCGCCACATGGGCGGCACGCAGTCCCTGTGCACGCATGGCTGCCGCCAGTTGGGCGGCCAGTGTGCTCTTGCCGCAGGACTCAGGCCCGACCACGGCAATTCGGTGGATGATGCTCACGGCAAACCCGCTGCCAAAGAGTGTAATTATACGTCGGCTTGCCTGTGCTTCAGTAGTGTTGCCCGTGTTTTATATTGCGCTGGCTGCTTTTCTCACCGCCAGCGGGGACAGCCCTGTGTGTGAGCTGTGGACAAGACCGGCAAGTTGCTGAACAACAAAGCACTTTTTCACACTGCTCAATTTTTAGGCAAATACGCAGCCATTTACAGCGGCGCCCTGTCACCTCCGGCAGCACCGCCGGATTGATGCTTTTGCACATCTGCCGGGGAAAGGCTTGTGCACGGTCTGTGGGAAACTGCGCTAAGTTACTGATCCACCAGATGCTTTCAGCACTGCCTGTTTTTTAGGCAATCTCCCACTGGCGCAGCAAACACGCGCCGTTTGCTTGTTCTTGCTGACACATCATCAGCAGCGCAGCCGCTAAACAACAGCTTAATCTGAGTTTTACACACCCTGCGGGGACAGGCTTGTGCACCGCCTGTGGGCAAGTCCGACAAGTGCATGAATCAGCATGTAATTTTTTGCTGTGCCTATTTTTTAATCAATCCATGATGCAGCGGCTTATCCTGGCCAGCGCCATGGCCGTGGATCACCAGGCCGTGTTTTTGCACACCCGCCGGGGACAGGCTTGTGTGTGATCTGTGGACAAACAACTTAAGTCACTGAGACTAAAAGGTGTTTGCACCACTGCCTGTTTTTTGTGCAAGGAATGACTTTTTTCCACGCCTGCCGTGTACCGCTATGTGGAGGGGGTGTGGATAAGCATGGCAAGTCACTGATGCCTCAGCATAAATCTGGACTGCCTGTTTTTTAGGCAACCACTACCCGCGTTCCGGCAAGAAAAAAGGCGTGCCACGGGCACGCCTTGTCTTCACGGTAGCAAGTCGTGGCTAGCTACTCTCCCCCACCATCACCTTGCTCAGTTGTTGCCGCAATGCCGCGCCACGCCAGCCCTGCGACAGCAACACCAGCAGTTTGGCGCTGGCCGCCTCCGGCGTGAGGTCGGCCCCGGCAATGGCACCGGCACGCGCCAGTGGCTGACTGGCGGCATAAGCCCCCACCTCCACCGCACCGTGCACCACCTGGCTGATGTTGAGTACTGCACCACCACGGGCACTCAGCGCGGCCACACCTTCCAGCAGAGCTGGATCTGCCGGGGTATTGCCATTGCCATAACTCATCAATACCGCTGCATCCAGCGCATTATTCTGCATGGCCTGCCCGGCAAATGCGGCCCCATGGCCAGGGGTCAGAAACAGTGCAGCCACCTTGAGTGAGGCATCCAGCGTTACCGGCTGGAAGGGCTGGCTGGCCGCCCGCCAGTGCTGGCGCTGCCAGTGAGCCTGGATACCAAACGTGGCCAGCGGCGGGGCATTGGGGCTGTCAAAGCCGGCAAAGCTGGCGGCATCCAGCTTGCGGGCGCGGCAACCGCGCAGCAGCAGGCGGTTGAAGGCAATGCACACTTCATGCAAGTCCGGCTGGCTGGCGGCTTCCAGCGCATCGGCCAGATTGCTCCAGCCATCCGAACGCGGGTGTACCAGCGGCAGTTGCGCGCCGGTAACAATCACCGGCTTGGCCAGGCCTTGCAGGGCAAAGGCCAGCACGCTGGCGGTATAGGCCATGGTGTCGGTGCCGTGGATCACCACAAAACCGTCGTAGTTGGCATAACGGGACACCAAATCATCGATCAACTGCTGCCACTGGGCCGGAACGATGGCGGAGGAGTCGATCAGCTGCGGGTATTCCACCACATCAAAGTCCAGCACCGGGCTGCGGAAACGCTCCAGCAGGCGCGGCAGCAGGCCGGGAACAGGGGCCAGGCCCTCCGGGGTGTGGTCCATGCCGATGGTGCCACCGGTATAGAGGATGAGCAGGCGGGTCATGGTTGCATCCTTGGTCAACATCAAACAGCGGGCATGGTAGCGCAAAACCCGCCCATTTGCGGCATTCCCACCATGACAAAACCCCCGCAACAGCATGGCTGTGACGGGGGCGGGAAGCTGACTGCCGGTTTAGCGCAGGGCTTGATTGATGGCGTCGTCCACTGCGTGCTGGGCCGTGCCGATCTGGCCGATGATGTAATGCTGCAGGCCGCGCAGGTAGGGGTCATCCTCTTCATGGCTGGCATCCTGCCGCGCCTTGTCCAGCAGACGCAGTGCCTGGTGGAAGCGGTCATCCGGGCGGTACTGGGCATCAGGCGGCAGGCGCTGGAAGGGGTCCTTGCCATCGTCGATGGCGGCATCGTGCATGGCATGCAGCGCCTGGTTGATGGCATCAACCGCGCGGCGCTCGCCCTGCTCCACGCGTGGCAGGTCGGGATGGGCCAGCAGGTCACGCGCCAGGCGCAGGTCGGTCATGGCATGCATATAGTAGGGATGCTCGTCCGGATGCCAATGATGCTGCTCGAAGCGCCAGGGCATGCCGTCATGCCATTCGCGCTGCATGTCTGGATGCCAATCATTGCCATGCCAGTCATCGGCTTGTGCTGCGGAAGTAAGCACCAGAGCGGAGCTGGCCAGCAACAGGGCGGCCAGTGATTTTTTCAAGGTAGACATTGTGATCTCCCAGGGTTGCAAGCGGTTTTATTGTTGTTGCAATGGTTCAGGAAAAACGGGCGGCGCAGAACCGCGAACAAAACCTCGCAGAGCACCCGGGCCAAGGCGCGCCGCCGCAGACAGTACATGGAGTACGGCAAGGCGCTGCAACGCTGGAGCGGAGGTTTTGTTATCGGGACTTAGCGCAAGGCGTCGGCAATGGCCTGCTGGGTGGCGCGGTGCGCATCGTCTATGTGGTGCAGGATGCGGCCTTGCAGATCGCGTACCCATGGGTCGTCTTCGCGATGGCTGGCATCCCGTCTGGCCTGCTCCAGTAGCTGCAGAGCCTGATGGAAGCGGTCGGTGGGGTTCAGGCGGGCATCAGGCGCAGGGATTTGCCACGGATTCTTGCCATCCTGAATGGATGCCTGGGCCATTTCCTTCAGTGCAGCATCGATGGCACCGACAGCCCAGCGCTCATCATCCTGCACCGGCGGTACATCTGGCCGTGCCAACAGGGCGCGCGCCTGGCGCAGATCACTCATGGCATGGCCGTAATAAGGATGCTCGGCCGGGTTCCAGTGCGGGGCGGCGGCCACCGGCACCGGCTTGTACACCACCTGGGTGCGGGTTGGCGTAACCACACAGGCGGATAGGCTGGCCGTAGCCATGGCCAGCAACAGCCAGCGGCCAGGTCTGGACATTGAACATTTCATCAGGGTCTCTCCTTGTTATGAGCCATGGTAAGCAGCATGACCCCGGCACAGCGGTGAGTCTGTTGCTCGGCTGTATCACTTGGTAAGCATTTGTAATGAAATTGTGTGCAATTGTTAATTGATGCCGCTTTTGTACGATAGCAAGACACTTCAACCCATTGGCATGGTGGCTGCTGCCAATTCTCCGCTATCGGTCGCTACCTGGCTGTCTACCGTGACGCGGATGGCGTCATGCCGCCAGTATTCGATATCGCAGTCGATAATGCGCTGCTGCTGGTCGTAATTGACGCGGGCAATGCGCAGGATGGGCGAGCCCTCGGCCAGCATCAGCGCCTGGGCTACGTCACCGCGCGCGGCGGTGGGGGTGATGTCAAAGCGGGAGCGGCGGTATTGCAGGCCGTAGCTGGTCTGGTACAGCTCGGTCAGCGACTGTGACAAATCTTCCTGCATGATGCCGGGAAAGCATTCCGGCTTCAGATAGTGTTCGACATACAACACCACCCTGCCATCCAGGCTGCGCAGGCGGCAAATTTGCAGCACCCGCGCCAGCGCGGGCAATTGCAGGCGCTGGCTGATTTCCGGCGCCGCCACCATGCTGCGAGATGACAGCACGCGGGTATCCACCCGTCGTTGCTGCTGCTGCACCATTTGCTGAAAATGCACCCGATATTGCGGGTTGTATTCCAGCCGGGGGGGTGCCACAAACCAGCCACGTCGGTCTTCTCGGTAGATACAGCCTTCCGCCTCCAAGGCCAGCAAGGCGTCTTTCAGCGTAATGCGGGTGGTATCAAACAGTTGCGACAGGGTGCGTTCCGAGGGCAGCTTGCCGCCTGGCGGCAGCAGGCCAACACCAATCTGTGCCAGCAAGGACTGTCGTATTTGGGCCACCTGAGTCTGATTATTTTCTGTCGCCATGATCTGGCCTAGTCCACTAAAAGTTAAGGTCAGCTTAGTGTTTAGCAGACCTGCATGACAGCAGCGCGACAGCATGTCGGTTTATGGCCAGAACAGGTCGATCCTGAGACTTCATGCAACTGACACGCAACTGAAACTTGCCGCACATCATCTCGTCATCTGCACTGCCTAAGATCGCCCTGCTCAATTGACCTAGTCCAAAGGATTGAACCAATGAACAAGAAGCTGATGGCCGCAGTTGTTTTGTCCGCACTGAGTGTTGGTGCTTCCGCTGTGCACGCACAGGATCTGAACAGCCTGATCAAGGCAGCAAAGCAGGAAGGTGAACTCACCACCATCGCCCTGCCGCATGACTGGTGTGGCTATGGTGACCTGGTGGCCGGCTTCAAGGCCAAGTACGGCATCAAGGTAAACGAACTGAACCCGGATGCTGGTTCCGGTGACGAGGTTGAGGCCATCAAGGCCAACAAGGGCAATAAGGGTCCGCAAGCGCCGGACGTGATTGACGTTGGCTTGTCTTTTGGCCCGCAAGCCAAGGAAGCCGGGCTGATCCAGCCGTACAAGGTTTCCACCTGGAACAGCATTCCGGCAGAGGTGAAGGACAAGGACGGCTACTGGTACGGCGACTACTACGGCGTGCTGGCGTTTGAAGTAAACACCGACATCATCAAGAAGGTACCGGCTGACTGGTCTGACCTGTTGAAGCCGGAATACAAGAATGCCGTGGCGCTGGCCGGTGACCCGCGCACCGCCAACCAGGCCATCATGGGCGTGTACGCTGCCGGCCTGTCGCAAGCCGGTGGCAACCCGGCCAAGGCCGCCGATGCCGGCCTGAAGTTCTTCTCGCAACTGAACAAGAACGGCAACTTCGTGCCGGTAATCGGCAAGGCTGCCTCGCTGGCCCAGGGCACCACCCCCATCATCGTACGCTGGGACTACAACGCCCTGGCCGACCGCGACACCCTGAAGGGCAACCCGAAAGTGGCCGTGGTGGTGCCGAAGTCCGGCGTGGTGGCCGGTGTTTACGTACAGGCCATCAGCGCCTACGCCCCGCACCCGAACGCCGCCAAACTGTGGATGGAATACCTGTACTCCGACGAAGGCCAACTGGGCTGGCTGAAGGGCTACTGCCACCCCAGCCGCTTCAACGACCTGGCTGCCCGCAAGAAAGTGCCGGCTGCACTGCTGTCCAAGCTGCCGGCCGCCGCCAACTACAAGAAAGCCGTGTTCCCCACCCTGGAACAGCAGGAAGTGTACAAGGCCACCATTACCAAACAGTGGGACAGCGTAGTGGGCAGCAACGTCAAGTAAGCCTGCACGGCTGATTCACCCCCGCCGTCATGGCCGCAAGCACCGTGGCCATGACGGTTTTTGATTCCATCCCGTCACCGGGACAGACCCGACCTGCCCACCAGGCAGCACAACAGCACGGCAGTACCCCTGCTCATGCCGGGCTTCCCTTTCTTTACGAGGCTGCACCACGGATGCCCACATCACCCGATTCCGTCACCCACAGCCCAGCGCCGCAGGCCGGTCATTCCCGCAAGGGGCTGACGCTGTCTGCCTTCAACTGGCTGGGTGTCATGCCGTTTTTCCTGTTTGCCCTGCTGTTTCTCATCCTGCCCACCGCCACGCTGATGATTGGTGCGTTTCAGGATGCCAACGGCCATTTCACCCTGGGCAATATCGCCAAACTGTTTGACGACAGCATTCTGTCGGCCTACTGGATCAGCTTTGAAGTCAGTGCCGCCTCGGCGCTGGGCGGCAGCCTGATCGGCCTGCTGCTGGCGTTGGCGGCAATTCAGGGTGGCCTGCCCGCCTGGATTCGCCCCACGCTGATGACCTTCTCCGGCGTAGCCTCCAACTTTGCCGGTATTCCGCTGTCGTTTGCCTTTCTGTCCACCCTGGGCCGCATGGGTCTGGTGACGGTATTGCTGCGCAACTATGCCGACTTCGACCTGTACAGCACCGGCTTTTCCATTCTCAGCTTCATTGGCCTGACGCTGACTTATCTGTATTTCCAGATTCCGCTGATGGTGCTGATTGTCACCCCGGCCATTGACGGCCTGCGTGCCGAATGGCGCGAAGCCTGCGAAAGCCTGGGCGGCAGCAGCCTTGCCTACTGGTGGCATATTGCCTTGCCCATTCTGTGGCCCAGCATTCTGGGCTCCACCCTGCTGCTGTTTGCCAATGCCTTTGGCGCGGTGGCCACTGCTTATGCGCTGACCGGCAGCTCGCTCAATATCGTGCCCATCCTGCTGTATGCGCAGATTCGCGGCGACGTGCTGCACGACCAGAACCTGGGCTATGCGCTGGCACTGGGCATGATTGTGGTAACCGGCCTGTCCAATGCCGGCTATATCTGGCTGCGCAGCCGCGCCGAAAGGGGGCGTGAATGAAATCGACATCGCGACTGGGAGCCTGGGTGGCCATTGCCATCGGCACCATTTATTTTCTGCTGCCGCTGATTGCCACCTTTGAGTTCAGCCTGAAAATGAACCGCGACGGCTACAGCTTTGAAGCCTACAAGGTGGTACTGGCCGACCCCGGCTTTCAGGCTACCTTTGGCTATTCCACGCTGATGGCGGTGCTCACCATCATCGTCGGCATCGTGCTGGTGGTGCCCACCGCCTACTGGATTCAGCTGAAACTGCCGCGCCTGCGTCCGCTGGTGGAGTTCATCACCCTGCTGCCGCTGGTGATTCCGGCCATCGTCATCGTGTTTGGCTACCTCAAGCTGTACAACAGCAGCTCCTGGCTGCCGCTGACCGGCAATGACCGTGCCACCGACTTTTTGCTGATGTGCAGCTACGTCACGCTGGCCCTGCCCTATCTGTACCGCTCGATCGACGCCGGTCTGCGCGCCATTGATGTGCGCACCCTGACCGAAGCCGCCGAAAGCCTGGGTGCCAGCTGGCCCAGCATCTTGCTGCAGGTGATTTTCCCCAATGTGAAGTCGGCCATCCTGTCCGGGGCTTTTCTCACCTTTGCGGTGGTGATTGGTGAATTCACCATGGCCAGCCTGCTGGGCCGCCCGGCTTTTGGCCCTTATCTGCAACTGATCGGTGCCAACCGCGCTTACGAACCGTCGGCACTGGCCATCATCGCCTTCCTGGTGACCTGGGCCTCGATGGGGCTGATCCAGGTATTCGCCCGCAATGCCCGCCCGGCCCGCAAGACGGCCTGAGCCCAGACTGAATTCAAGGAACACACATGGCTTACCTCACCATCAATAATCTGCACAAGCGCTTTGACGACCATGTCGTGGTGCACGACTTCAATATGAGCATCGAACAGGGCGAGTTCGTTACCTTCCTCGGCCCTTCCGGCTGCGGCAAAACCACCGTGCTGCGCATGATTGCCGGCTTTGAAACCCCTACCTCTGGCCGCATCTGCGTCGGCAGCGATGAAATCACCCACCAGTCGCCGCAAAAACGCGGCATCGGCATGGTGTTTCAGAGCTATGCGCTGTTTCCCAATATGAACGTGACGCAGAACATCGGCTTTGGCCTGAAGATGCGTAAATGCGATGGCGCGGAAATCGCCCGCAAGGTGGCAGAAGTCATCAAGCTGGTGGAACTGTCCGGCAAGGAAAACCACTTCCCGCACGAGTTGTCCGGCGGTCAGCGTCAGCGGGTGGCACTGGCGCGCGCACTGGTAGTGGAGCCGCGCATCCTGCTGCTGGACGAGCCACTGTCGGCACTGGACGCGCGCATCCGCAAAAACCTGCGCGAGCAGATCCGCGACATTCAGCGCCGTCTGGGCCTGACCACCATCTTTGTCACCCACGATCAGGAAGAAGCGCTCACCATGTCCGACCGCATCTTTGTGATGAACCAGGGCCGGGTGGAGCAGGAAGGCCGCGCCGAAATGGTGTACACCCAGCCAGCCACCGAATTTGTGGCCCGCTTCATGGGTAATTACAATCTGCTAGGCGCAGCCGACAGCCAGCGCCTGCTGGGGCTGAACATCAACGGCCACCTGGCCATCCGCCCGGAATCCATCCACGTGCTGGACGCCCACAGCCAGCAGGCCGACACCCTGGCTGGCACCATCCGCCAGCACCAGTTGCTGGGCAACATCATCCGTTACCAGATTGAAAGCGGCGGCGTCACCCTGCAAGTGGACCGGCTGAACCGTACCGCCAGCGACCTGATGCCGGCTGGCACCGAAGTGCGCCTGCAAATCAGCCGTGACGATATGCGCGAGGTGCGTTGATGCTGGCCATTTTCGATCTGGACGACACCCTTACCGACGGCGACAGCTCCAGCCTGTGGCTGCAATTCATGGTGGAGCACGGCCTGGCTGCCGCCGACATGCTGCCGCGCGAGGCCGAGCTGATGGCGGCCTACCGCCGGGGCGAGTTGCGCATGGAAGACTATATGGACTTCACCCTGCAACCGATGCAGGGGCGCAGTGTGGTGGAAATTGCCGAGTGGGTGGAGCGCTTCATTGCCGACAAGATCGCCCCTATCGTTTTCCCGGCGGCGCGGGAAACACTGGCGCGCTACAAGGCCGAGGGCCGCACCTTGCTGGTTATCTCCGCCACCGGCGAGCATCTGGTGGGGCCGATATCGCGTTATCTGGGGGCGGATGACTTCCTGGCTATCTGTCTGGCCACTGCGGATGGCAGCTACACCGGCCACACCCACAGCGTGATGACCTATCAGCACGGCAAGGTGATTCGTCTGCAACAATGGCTGCAGCAACATGGGAAAAGCCTGAGCGGCAGCCACGGTTACAGCGACTCCATCAACGACGTGCCGTTGCTACAGGCCGTGGAAGTGGCTTACACGGTAAATGCCGACCCCAAGCTAACCGCCGTGGCAGCACAGCACGGCTGGACCCAGTTGAACTGGTAGCACGGCAATCCGCAGGCCCGCCCCTGTCTACACCCGGTGCAGCAGGGCTGCGGGCCTAGCGGGATGCGCTGGGTGGCGTGCTCCGCCCCGGCGGCCTGGCCGGTGGCTTGAGCATGGCACCCCGCACCTCAAAACTGACAGCCTCTACCTTGTTTCCCTTGCCATCGCGCAGCTCCAGCCGGTGCCGCCCCGGCCAGGGGAACCAGCGCAGCACCGCGCCCTTGCCCAGCAATTTTCCATCCAGCCACCACTGTGCCGCCACCACGCCACGTGCGCGCAGCAGCAGCCGTTGATTGGCCGGTGGAATATCCGGATCGATGGCAAAAATACTGCCATCCACCGGGGAGACGATGCCCGGATTTTGTGCCGTGGCCTTGCTGTCCGCGCTCTCGATCAGACTGCGCTGGCTGCCGGCCAGGAACCACTCCTGCCGTTCAGCCTCCTCCCCGCCACGGTAACGCACCTGCTGGCGCACTACCCCGGCAGGCGCGGACGGCGGCAGCGATGGCCCGGCGGCACTTTGTGCCTTGTCCAGCACCGCCATCCAGATCGGCGCGGCACCATGCATGCCGGATACATCCCACATCGGTTCGCCATTGCTGTTGCCCACCCAGCTGGCCACGGTGAACTGGCGCGAGAAACCCACCGCCCAGTTATCGCGCATATCCTTGCTGGTGCCGGTTTTTACCGCGCTCCAGTAACGGGTGGACAGCGCGCTGTCCAGACCAAAAGTACGCGCACGGGCGGTGCGGTCGGACAGGATGTCGGCAATGATGAAGCTGCTGGCGGCATCCAGCTGCCGCTGCCAGCGCGGCGGCGGGTCGGCCATGGTCCAGCGCAGTGCCGAGGCACGCCCCTGATTGGCCAGCGTGCGGTAGGCATTGGCCAGTTCCAGCAGACGGATGTCAGCCGCGCCCAGTGCCAGGCTGTAGCCGTAATACTCACCGTCCTGTTGCAGGCTGCTCAGCCCCAGTTGTGTCAAACGGTCGCGCAGCGCCTGCGGCCCCACCATTTCAATCACCCGCACGGCGGGTACATTCAGCGAGGCCGCCAGTGCGGTGCGGGCCGACACCAATCCCTTGAAGTCCTTGGCATAATTCTGCGGCGCATATAAGCCACTGCCGGTCTGCAAGTCCAGTGGGCTGTCATTAAGCAAGGAGGCTGCCGTCAGGTAACGGCGCTGCAAGGCCAGCTGATACAGGAAGGGCTTCAGGGTGGAGCCGGCCTGGCGCAGCGCGGTGACCCCGTCCACCTCGGCGGCACTGGACAGACCGGCACCGCTGGAGCCCACCCAGGCCAGGATGTCGCCGCTGGCATTGTCCAGCACCACCAGCGCACCATCCTGCACATTGCGCTGCGCCAGTGCCGCCAATTGCCGCCGCAGCACCGCCGTGGCATAGCGCTGCAGGGTCTGGTCCAGCGTGCTGCGCACCACCCCGCCCTGCGCCATGGGCTGGCGCTGCAACAGCTTGCGGGTAAAGTGCGGCGCATCCTGTTCGGCCTGCGGATTGGCAGCGCGGCTGCGCGCCAGTGCCTGGCTGGTATGGATGGCCACCACATCGCAGCGCGCGGGCTGGCCCAGATCGTGCAGCAACTGGCAGGCGCGGGCCGACACCTTTTCCGCTGCTGCATTAGGCGCGCGGATCAGCGCCACGGTAATGGCGGATTCTTCCTGGTTCAGCCCGGAAGGCAGCTTGCCAAACAGGGTGGACGACAAGGCAGACAGGCCCACCAGCTCACCACGGAAGGCCACCAGGTTGAGGTAGGCTTCCAGGATTTCCGCCTTGCTCCAATCCTGCTCCAGCCTGGCGGCAGACCAGCTCTGGCCGACTTTCTGCCACAGGCTGCGGCCATTACGCCCGGCCTTGAGTTGCTGATCCAGCAGGCCAGCCAACTGCATGGTGAGGGTGGAGGCCCCACGGGTGCGGGTGTTCCACAAATTGCCCCAGGCGGCGGCGGCCACGCCGGACCAGTCCACCCCGCTGTGCTGATAGAAGCGCTTGTCTTCGGACAACACCAGCGCCTGACGCAAGGCCGGCGAGGTATCGGCCAGGCTGACCCAGTCCTGCCGCCGCCCCTGCTTGTCCACCCGCCAGCGTTGCAGCGGCTGGCCGTGGCGGTCTTGCACGATGACATCCGACGCGCGCCACGCCGCCTTCACTTGCGCAAAGCCGGGCAGCGCCAGGCAGGGGCCGCTCACCAGCAGCGCCGCCAGCAGCAGCGCAGCACCCGTCCGCTTACTGGCCATCGATCACCCGGAACGCTGCATTGGGCAACATGCCAAACACCTCGGGCGCATACAGCGCCTCCACCCGCGTCGGCGGCAACTGGAACAGACCAGCATTGCCCAGCCGCATGCTGTATTCCACCTTTAGCTGGCCGCGCGGGACAAAACCGTAATAAGCGCGATAACCGGCAAAGCGGCGTTCGACATAGTCGGCACTGTCGCCCTGCCGTGTGCTTGCGCCAGCGATTTGCGAATCCCGCCCCAGCCCGCTGCCCTGGATGCTGGCCCCGGCCGGAATCGGGTCATCCACCACCACCCAGCTCATGTCGCTCTGCGCGTTAATCTCCAGCGTCACCTTGACCACATCGCCCACCTGATAACGGCCGGCAGTGTGCTGGCTGATGGGGGTGAGCGTCTTGCGGATGCTGTAACCGGCGTAGCGCGGGCTCTTCAACACCACCGCCGCTTCGGCCTGCACCGTGGCCCAGGGTGCGCCGCTGCCCTGATGGCTCAGTTGCAGCGTGCCGCGTCCGCCAGTCGGCCACGGTAACAACACGGCAGCCTGATTGCCTGCCTGCGGCCAGGCCAGCTTCTGGCTGCTGCCTTCCAGGCTCAGCGTACTGCTGCCGCTGACCGGCGTGTTTTCAAACTGACGCGAGAACTGCGCCAACGCCAGACTGCCCCACAGATTGGCCGTGGTGGTCTGCCAATGGCCCTTGTTCTGCCGTGCCAGCAGGCCGGTGAGCAGGCGTGGCACATCGGCCTGCCATTCTGGCCGGCGGCTGGCCAGCAGCAACAGGCGTGCGGCATTGACATCGCCATTTCCCATCAACCACCAGGCGTTGTCGGCGGCCTCGGTGGTAAAGCCGATGCGGCTGCCCTGATAAGTCAGCCGCGCCCGCAGCAGATTGGTCGCCTCCACCAGCCGGCTGCCACGCTGCGGAATGGTGGCAGCACGATCCAGCAGGCTCAGCCAGTCCAGCAGCATGGCGGTGCTCATTTTCTGCGGGTTCAGCTCCAGCACTTCCAGCATGGCCGGACGGAAGCGGCCATAGCGCGCCAGCGCCTCCATGGCATTGAGCCGACGCGCATCCAGATCCTGGCGTGAGGACAGCAGCTCGCGCTTGATGCGGCCTTCGACAAAGGCAGTCAGCCCGTCCAGCATGCGCTGGCTGCCGGTTTGCGGCAGGTTGGCCCCGGCTTCGTGCGCCACGGCCAGCAGATGCGCGGTCAGGATATCGCTGCCCCGGTCAGGCGCCCCCTCACCCAGCGGGAAGTAGGCCGCCAGGCCGTTGCCATCCAGATACAGCGGCAGCTCCTGCCCGATCACCTGCCAGGCCGCCTTGTCGCCCAGCCCCAGCGCCACCGCACTACGTTGCTCCAGGCAGTGATAGGGATAGTCGGCAAACCAGCGCCGCACTGCGGGCAAACTGCTGCCCAGGCGATCCTGCAGCTTGATGCGCAAGCCGCCACGCCCCGGCAGCGCTGTGGGTGGCAAGGCTACCGGCAGGGACAAGGACGGAGCCAGCCGTTGCAGGCTGGCCTGTTCCACCGTCACCGGCACGGCTGGTTCTACCGGCTGGGATACTGCCAGCCGGTCGCTGGCCTTGCCATTGCGTTCGCTAGCCTGGAATTGCCATTTCAACTGCGCCAGACCAGCTGGCACCGTCACCGGCCAGCTCACCCAGCGCGACTCGCCCACCGGCAGGCTGATGATTTGCGGCTGCAATGAGGGCAAGCCTTCAGCCGTAGCCTGCACCTGCAGTTGCAAGGGGTGGTCGCTGCCATTGCGCACGGTGATGCCAGCCTGCAGCTGGTCGCCATTGCGCACCAGCGGCGGAATGCCGGCGCTGATTTGCACATCCTGCACCACATTGATGCCAGCCTCGCCGGTGCCAAACTGATCGCGCCCGACATCGGCCACCGCCACCAGGCGGAAGCGGCTGAGGGCGTCATTGGTATTGAAACGCACTCGGGCGTGGCCATTGGCATCCAGCACCACGCGGGGCTGCCAGCTAAGCAGGGTGTCCAGCAGTTCGCGGGTGGGTGCCTTGCCGCCACCGCCACCCGGCGGCAGCGCCTTGCGGCCAAAGTGGCGTTTGCCCACCACCTGCTGCTGCGCAGTGGCAATTTCCACCCCGTAGCTGTGGCGCTGGTACATGGCCTGCATCAGCTCCCAGCTGCGATTGGGCTGCAGTTCGAGCAGGGCTTCGTCCACGGCGGCAAAAGCCACTTCGGTACCGGCTGGTGCCGGCTTGCCATTGGGCAGTTTGACCTTGATGTCAGCCTCTACCGGCTGACGGATGCCATAGCTCTTGCGCAGCGGGCTGACTTCCACCGCCAGCCGCTTGGCGGCATCACCGACACGGATTTCGGCAATGCCATATTTGAAGGCAGGCCGGGCCAGATCCACCAGCGCCGTGGCCGGGGTGTAATCCCGCCCTTCATGCCAGTAGGCATCCCACCACTCGCCCGGGGTTTTCCAGCCCCAGGTAAAGAAGGAATACCACGGCACCTCGCGCACCCGGCCACGGATGGCCAGCACCGACACATACACATTGGGCGTCCAGTCCGGCTCCACCTTCAGTTCGATCACCGGCTGCTTGCCTTCCAGTTCCAGCACACGGGTTTCCATGATGCCGTCGCGCTCGATACCCACCCAGGCCGTGGCCTTGCGAAAAGGCATGCGCACCTGGAAGCGGGCGATATCGCCGGGGGCGTAGTCGGTTTTCTCCGGCAGCACATCGATACGGTCGTTGTTATCGACATCGAACCACAGCTCGTCATGCTCGCTCACCCACACTTGCTGGGCGGCCTGTGCCAGATTGCCCTTGTCGTCCTGTGCCTGGGCCACCAGCTCCATCTCACCGACATCTTTCAGGCTGATGTCGCACAACAGCAAACCACGAGCATCACTGCTGCCGCTGCATACCTGGCCCTTGTCCACCACTTCTTCATTGTGTTCCCAGGCGTAGAAACCGCCCACCAGCCGCTTGCGGCTGGACAGATAGCGATGCTCGCGCAGGCTGACCTGCACCTTGCGGCCAGCCACCGGCTTGCCGGTGGTATCCAGCACCACCACCTTGAGCGGGACTTCGCGCCCGCTGTTCATCCAGCTTTCCACGCTGATGCCCAGTTGCAGCGCGGATGGCCACAAGGCCAGGCGGCGGCTGATGGTCTGCACCTCGCCATTCGGGTCGCGATAGGCGGCTTCGGCCTGCAGATCGTAGCGGCGGTCCAGCTTGGGCAGGCTGTTGACCATGGCTTTGCCGTTGCCGTTGCCATCCAGCACTACCGCCGCCTTGTCCAGCACCACCTTGCCATCCAGCGAACTGTCGCGCTGTTCGCGGCTGCGTTGCGGCGCAGAAAAATTGTAGTCGTCGTAGCCCTTCCAGTGGCCGTAGCTTTCCGTCAGCATGGCGCTGACTTCCACCGGCCAGCCTTTGGCCGGGCCGCCGTTGCCCCAACTGAGCGATACGTTAAGCGGCAGGCTGCTGGCGGCAATGCCGGCATCGCGTGCACTGCTGATACGGCCACGCATTACCGGCAAGCGGAACTCTTCCACGCGGAAACTACCGCTGTGCAGCGAGTACCCATCCAGCTCCGGACTGGACGCCTGGGCCGTGTCCCCGCTGCTGCGGCTGCCCTTGCGTTCCAGATAAAGCGTGTATTCGCCCAGCTTGGCCTCGCGCGGCAAGGTAAAACTGCTTTCGGCATAACGCCCTTGCCGCCAGCTTAGCGGCAGCACGTATTCGTCGCTGCTGCCATCGTGCACAATGCGCAACTGCTGCGGCAGTTGCCCGGCTTTCAGCAGCGACAGGCCACGGCTGCTTTGCACCCGCAGCAAGTGCTTCATCGACACGGTTTCACCGGCACGCAACAGGCTGCGGTCAAGAATGCTGTGTGCCAGCAGAGCCGGGGCGGCGTCGCCGCGCGTGGGGAAGGGAAAACGCCAGGACTCGATACCCTGGTTCCAGCTGGAACGGACAAAGGACACATCTTCATTGCCCTGGGCATCACGGGCATGGGCAGTGACGAACAAGCCGGGGGACTGCTCGTCGCCGTGCTCGCAGCTGCCCTCGTCCAGCCGGCTGCCGATAAAGGCCACGCCCTTGCTGTCGGTACGGCCCTGCCACAGCGTGCTGCCCTTGCAGTCATACACGGCGATGCGCGCATCCGGAACCGGCCGCCCCTTGTCCAGGGTTGTCACCCACACCGCCGCATTTTCCGGTGAACGCTTCAGGTGCACCGCCATATTGCTGACCAGGGCCGCCGTGCGCACATACATCGGTTTGTCCGCCGCCAGCAGCGCTTTGCCCAGCAGGCGTGAGGACACCTCTACCACGTACAGGCCCGGCTTGGGCAGCGGAATACCAACTACCTCGAACGGCCATTTGCCTTTGGCATCCGGCTGGGTGGGCAGCTTCAGTGGCTGGGCGGCACGCTCGTGGCTCAGCAACGACAGCCGTCGGCTTTCCACCTCCTTGCCCGCCTTGTTGGGAATGCGCGACTCATGGTAGCGCTCCACCTTGTTCAGCCATTGCAGCATCTGCCGGTCGTCGGACAAGCGCAGCGCCTGGCCACCCAGTTGCACCGTCTTGATGTTCAGACCGGCTTCCACCCCGCGCAGGGTAATCGGCAAGGCGGCGTCCGGGCCGGATTCGATAATGCCGAAAGGGGCGGCGGCAAATTTGGCCAGTGGCGGATAGTCAGCCAGCTTCACCGCCAGCGGAAAGCGGGCGGCATTGGCCAGCGGGCGGTCAACCTCGTCACGCAGCTTGTCCGGCAACACCAGGCTGAAGTTTGCCAATGGCGGGAACAGCGGATCAAAGCGCACGCTGTCCACCGGTTCGCCATGGCTGTTTTTCACCGCTGCCGGCTTGCGCTCCCCCTCACTGCCGCGCAAGCGAATGGCCATGGCCAGCTTTTCCGGTACCGGCGAAGTGAAGTTGAGGGTAAGCGGGGCAAAGGGAATGCAGGCACCGCGTGCATTTTCGCGCTGGCAGCTCAGGGCGGCCGTAAAGGGGGCGCGCACCTGGAAATTGAGCTTGTCCGCCGTGGCATTGCCACGCGGATGCAGCAAGGTAAGCTTGCTATCCGCCGGCAGGCGCTGGCTGCAGCGCACGGTGGCCACGCTGGCGGCCTCGCTCTCCAGCCGCAGATGCTTGAGCAGGATGCCGCGCTCGGCCGCGCTGACCGGCTGTGCCGGCAAGCGTTCCGGCGAGGCCGAAGACAGGCAGAACAAGGGGCCGGCCTCTGCCGCCCGTGCATTGAACTGCACGGCAAAAACCTGATCGTCCTCGATATGACCGGGATCCGGCCAGCTATTACTGATTACCGGCAACCCGGTAAAGAAGCGGAACTGGCGCGCACCGCCAGGTACGCCACCCTGCATGTCTTTCAGGCCGGGTTTAAGCGTGAAGCGGCAATCGGTATTGGCCGGCGGCATGGCGCTGATGTCCAGCACCCAGGTTTTGTCATCCACCCAGTGCCCCTGGCCCTTGAGCGAGCACGACCAGCTGAATGGCGCGGCGGCGGCACTATTGCCCAGCGCCACCATGCTGTCGCTGAAACTGGCGCGAACCTGGCTGAGTGTCTTGATCTCACCTTGCGGGCTGAAGGTGACAATGCTGGAAGCGCTGGCCAGGGTGCCGCTCACCAGCACAGCGGTAAGGACAAGGGGGCGTAGCAAGGTTGCCATGGCAAAATCCGGTAAAATTTGCCAACATCATACAACGTAGCGCTACGCCTACCCAATTATCGTGGTAAAAACCCCCGCTGTGCTGACGCTCAGGATGCCGCGCCGCGCGCCATGCACTTCTGATAACGGCCATCCACCCGCCGGGCAAACCATTCGGTGGTCAGCTGATGGGTGAACTTGGGGCTGACCAGCACGATTTGCGGGATGATCTGACGCGGCGCAGCCCTGCCGGACTGCTCGGCCAGGGCAAATACCCGCTTGTACAGCTCGGTCTGACCGAAGGCCGCCAGTTTCTCCTGGCGCAGGTCGCGCGCCATTTCGTCCGGACTCATGCGCAAGCGCCCAGCCAGGCCATTGAGCGCGCGCTGGGTGTCGCTGGTGGCACCGGACAACACACGGTTCATCTTGTCGCTGTACAGCATGATGTCGCCATCCAGCGCCAGCTTCTTCCCGCTCAGGTGCTGTACCGCCTGCTGGAAGGCAGCATTGCGGCTGGCATAGCGCCCGGCATTGTAGTCGGCAAAGCGGTACACCATGTCCGGATAGCTGATGGGGTATTGCAGCAGGATGGCCGTGCCGAAATACACGCTGCCGCGCAGGTTGAATACTTCGTCGCGCAAGCTGGTATAGCTGTAGGGATACGGCCAGGCGCGCACCTGGGTTTCGGCGAAGGCCACGCTTACCTGCATTGGCCCGCCATCGCGGATGGGGTTCTTGTGCTCGAAGATGGTCTGGCCAAACGGCAGTTCGCGGATCATGTCTTCAAACAAGGCATTCATCTGCTTCTTGGTGCGCAGTGCATTCACCCGCTCTTTATAGCTTTGGCCATTGGGCGATTTCTTCAGCATGGCGGCATCCACCACCAGCGAGGGGATGAAATACTTCTGCCGCCGCTCTTCAATCTGCCCCCAGACAATCTTGGACAGATTCGGCACCACCGGGTCGGGATTAAAGCCGGACTCCTGCTCCGCCACCGCCAGCACCGCGCAGAAGTATTGCGGTGCATACGGAATCTTCAGATGGGTAAAGGCGGTCATGATGTCGCCATGCCACTCGCGCCGTGCCGGAATGCCACGCGGCAACAGCTTGTCCAGCAAGGCGCTGCCTTCCTGTTCATTGTTGTATGCCGGTTGCAGCGGCAGCGGCACCGGCTTGCTGACCGGGGCCGCAAACGGGGCAGGCGGTACCGGTTTGACGACCGGGGCGGGCAGCAGGCTTTGCGGGTCCGGCATCGGGGCCGGGCGCAATACCGGGGCGGGAGCCGTGGGAGCCGGCGGGGTGACCGGGGCTACCGTGGCGGCACAGCCACTCAGGCCCAGCAAGACGGCAACAGATAGATAACGATACATGCGGATGATCCTTCAACAAGCGCAAGCCAGCTGGCGCGCGCCGAGGTCATGATGGACGGATGGCCCGCAGAATAAGCAAGGCTGGCGCAACAGGCCAGCGGTTTGCCATGCAGTGCCTGCTCCTGACCATCAATGTTTTACTTTGTGGCTGGGCGTGGGAGTGGGCAAAAAGCCCTGACTGAGCAGATGGAACAGCAGCCAGCCCAGCGCGCAAATGCCCACCAGCGCGGCAAGCCCCAGCAGCAGCTTCACCAACAAAGCCATGCGTGGCGAAGCAAGCAGGCCATCGCTGCGTGGTGCGCGCTCCGGCGTGGCGGCAGCAGAAGCGACGGGCGTGGATAGCTGCACCTCGGCAGCCGCCAAGGGCTGTACCGGCAGCATCTCGATACGGGTCTCGGCCTTTTCGGCCCGGTCAGCCTGGGACGGGCTGGCGCTGGCAGCCTCGGCCAGCGCGGACGTATAGTGCCCGGCAGGGCCGCTGTCTTGCACCAGCGTGCTGGCAGTTTCTCCTGCCTCGCCAATCCTGGCCAGTCGACTGGTCAGCGCACCCAGCCAGCCCAGTGGCGGCGGCGGCGTCAGTCCGGGGGCACGCTCACGGATGATGCGGCTTTCCACCAGCACAAACACCACGCACAACATTGGCAATACCACTTGCAAGGCCGGAGCCTGGGTATTCACCCAGTCAGCCAGCAGCGGGTCGCTGACTGCCAATTGCCCCGCCACCCAGGCCAGCAAGCTGGCACCCAATGGCAGCAGCAGCGGGTAGCCATTCAGCAGCCTGGCAATCAGCAAGCTGCCATACATCAACAGCGGCACACTGAACAACAAACCAAGAATCAGGTACAGCACACTGCCCTGCGCGGCGGCAGCCAGCGCCACCACATTGTCCAGGCTCAACACCAGATCGGCCATCACCACCACCGATACCGCCGACCACAGCTGGCGGCTGTCTGCAGTGGTGCCGGGCTGACCGTCGGCTTCGTCATCCCCCAGCAACAGCTTGATGGCAATGCTGATCAGCAAGGCTGCTCCCAGCAGCTTAAGCAGCGGCACTTGCAGCAGAAAACCCACCACGGTGGTCAGCAGCACACGCAGCAATATGGCAAAGCCCGTCCCCAGCATCACCGCCTTGCGCATCAGCTGTGGCGGTAGCGAGCGGCAGGCCACGGCAATCACCAGCGCATTATCACCACTGAGAATCAGATCCAGGAAAAACACTTGCAGTGTCATGCCCAGTGCCTGCATCAAACCATCCAGCTCCATTACCACCCTTCCATTGCAATATGGCCTGCTGCTTCAGGCAGCCAGGACACCGGCAAACCCGGCAAACAGACCAAGGCCACCGGCCAGTAAAAACAGCACCGCCACCAGCACGGCATACAGTCCTTGCAGACGCAAGGCTGGCGGTAGCTCACCGCGTGCCAGCCGGTACAGGAAACCCAACACCAGCGGCAGCAACACCGCGTTGAGAACGGCAGTGGCAATCGACAAGCGCACCAGGCTTGGGCTGCTGGCCACCACCAGCGCAGCCAGCAGCAACAGCAGGGCAAAGGCGCCATAGAACCACGGCACCTGCCGTGGGTGCTCGGCCAGGGCATGATGCCGCCCCCCCAGCTCGCCCAACGCCCAGGCTGCCGACAGACACACCACAATGGTGGCCACCAAGGCCCCGCCGCTCAGTGCCAGCGCAAACAGCAGCCGCCCGGCCAGCGGCCCCAGCGCGGCACCAAAGGCATTGGCCAGTTCTGGTATGGTATCCAGCACAACCCCACCATGACCGGCAAAGACGGCAGCGGCCGCCATCAGCACCGCAGCCGTAATCAGCTGACACAGCACGGCACCCAGCATGGTGTCGATGCGCGCGGCGCGCAGATCATCCAGATTCAACCCTTTATCGATCAGCGCAGACTGTTGATAAAACACCGTCCACGGCATCACGCTGCTCCCCAGATTGGCGGCGAGCAGATACAGATAAGCAGTATCGTGCAGCGGCATGGCCAGCCATTGCAGCTTGATGTGCTGCCAGCGAGGGTAGGCGTGCCACGCCATCCACAGGAAAGCCAGTTCCGCCAGGCCAAACAGCATGGCAACCCGCTCCACCTTGCGGTAGCTGCCACTGCACACCATCAGGAAGATCAACACGGCCAGCAGGCTGACGCTCTGCCATACCGGCACGCCATATAGCTGTGCCACCCCGGACAGACCGCTCATCTCGGTAAGCAAGGCACCAAAGCAGCTCAGGATCAAGGCACAGGTAGACAAGCAGGCCCAGCCTCGGCCAAAGCGCTGCAGCACCAGTTCGCCATAGCCCTTGCCGGTGGACAGCGCCAGCCGCACCGTCAGTTCCTGCACGATAAACAGCAGCGGAATGATCAGAAACTGCAACAACAGCAAACGGTAGCCCCATTGCGCGCCGCTCTGCGCGGCGGTGAGCACGCTGCCGGCATCGGTATCCGCCAGCATCACCACCAGCCCCGGCCCCAGCGTGGCCGCCAGCCGCTGCAGGCGGCCAAGGCGCGGCGACAGGATACGCACGGCGCAGGCCAGCGTGGTCATGGTTTGCCGCTGGCCGGGCCGTTGCGGAAGTCATGCAACAAGGCGGAATCCGGCGTCAGCAACAGTGTGGGCGCAGAATCCGACAGCGCCTGGCGGTAAGTCTGCAAGGAACGGTAGAACTTGTAGAACTTGGGGTCCTTGCCAAAGGCGGCTGCCAGAATGCGGTTGGCCTGGGCATCGCCCTCACCGTGGATGATGGCGCTCTGGCGCTGGGCTTCGGACAGAATCACCGTACGCTCGCCCTCGGCCTTGGCCTGGATTTCCTGCGCCCATTGCGCACCCTGGGCACGCAGCTCCTTGGCCTCCTGCTGGCGGGCTGACTTCATGCGGTCGTAAATGGCCTGACTGGTTTCCAGCGGCAGGTCGGCACGGTGCAGGCGTACTTCGGTGACTTCGATGCCCAGCGAGCCGGCGCGGGTGGCGGTTTCCTGCTGGATCTGCTGCACGATGCGGGTACGTTCCTCGGACAACAGCGCCTTGAGCGGCACCTTGCCCAGCTCGCGCCGCAGCGAGGTGCTGACCAGCTGGGTCAGTTGCAGCTTGGCCTGGTCTTCGGTGCGCAGCGCCTGATAAAAGCGCAGCGGGTTGGCAATGCGGTAGCGGGTATAGGTTTCCACCTCTACCCGTTTTTCATCGCCCAGGATGATCTGTTCCGGCGGCGGGGCCAGCGTTTGCAGGCGCACATCGTAAAACTGCAGGCTGTCCACCAGCGGCAGTTTGAACTTGAGGCCGGGCTCGGCATCCACGTCGATAGGGGCGCCCAGGCGGATGATCAGGCCTTTTTGCCCCTCGCTGAGGGTGTAGAAAGAAGAAGACAGCAGCCACACGGCGGCCAGCGCGGCCACAATGCCCGCGCCCTTGTAGGAAGTGGCCATCAGCGGGTCTCCTTGCTGGCTTTTGCCTTGTCTTTGTCTTGCAGCTGCAATAGCGACAGCACGCCGCCATTGCCGTTCTTGCCAGAAGAATCCACCACCACCTTGCTGGCCTTCTTCAATACCTCGTCCATGCTGTCCAGATACAAGCGCCAAGCGGTGACATCCTTGGCCTGGGCATAACTCTGGTACACCGAATCAAAACGTTTGGCCTCGCCTTGCGCCAGGTTCACCACCTGGCTCTGGTAAGCCTGTGCTTCTTGCAGAATGCGGGCGGCATCACCACGCGCCTTGGGCAGAATGTCGTTGCTGTAGGCCTGGGCTTCGTTACGGGCGCGCTCCTGGTCGGCACGGGCGCGCTGGACATCGTTGAAGGCGTCGATCACTGCGGCTGGCGGGTCCACTCGTTGCAACTGCACCTGCGTCACCAAAATGCCACTTTGTGCCTGGTCCAGCCGGGTTTGCAGCAACTCACGGGTTTCATCGGCCACCTGCTGGCGGCGGTTGGACATCACCGCCTGAATGGGAGTGCGCGACACCACCTCACGCATGGCGCTTTCAGCGGCAATACGCAGCGAGGTTTCCGGGTTGTTCACCTTGAACAAAAACTGCCCGGCATCCTTGATGCGCCAGTACACCACGCCATCGGCCTCGACAATATTTTCGTCGCCGGTCAGCATCTGCTTGTCGCGCGGATCGGTGGAATCTGTGGTTACCCCGTCATACAAATTGGCCAGCTTCAGCTGCTTGACCTGGGTAACCTTGGGCAGCATGACGGTTTCGATCGGCCATGGCAGGTGGTAATGCAAGCCAGCCTGCGTGGTATCCACCCAGCGGCCCAGGCGCAACACCACACCTTGTTCGTCCGGCTGTACCTTGTAAATGCCGGCCATGATCCAGCCAGTGGCCAGCAGGCCACCCAACAGCAGCAAACCCTTGCCGCGCATGCCCATTACATCCAGGTAATAATCCACTCGCTGCGCCCAGTTGCTGCGTGATGCGCCCTGCCCTGTTGCTGCCGCTTGTCCGGCGTCGTCTTGTTGCACTGCATTGCCTTTCTTGTTGCGGGCCTCTCCCGCGCTTGCCGCCCGCCGGTTGCAGGCATGTCAGCCCAATCGCTGGCAGCCATTGTCTACAACGCAGCAGGGTTATTGGCGGATGACAGCCCCCGCTGCGCACGCTTGTGCTATAGCCAGGTACTCAACGCCAGGCCTATACCGCCCAAGGCCGAAACCAAAGAAACAGCCAGCAGCCAGCGCCGCTGGGTAAGCACAGTGATGGATGCCATGGCAACGGCAATCTGGATCAGCGTCATCGCCAGCGCCATGCGCTCGTGCGGCCGTAATACCTTTTCCGATTCTTCACTCAGCTGGCGCGACGCCTCCTGCAAGGCTTTAGCCTGCTTCAGCTGCTCGGCCTGCTGCGCTTGCTGCTTTTGCAGGTCAGCCTGGTAACGGGCTTGCTGCGCCGGGTCAGTCACCAGCACCAGCGCCAACTGATCCAGATGCGCCTTGGTGGATTTGGCCTGATAGTAAGCCCAGGCATCAGAGGCCTCGGCCTGTTTGAGAATGCTCTGGTTTTTCAGAAACAAGGCTTCGTTCTGCTTAGCACCGCTCTGGTAGCTGAATACCGCACCAATCGTGGCCAGAATGGCAGTCAACAAGGCAATCTTCTGCGCCAGCTGGCCTTTTTCTGCCTCTTCTTCCAGCAGCTTTTCATGTAAACCCGCGATTTCGTACTCTTCTTCCGCCATTTGCCACTCCCTGTTCGCCCGGCTGCCGCCTATCTGCCAAGCATTTTTATTCCGCAAGCATGGCCGGCATGCTCGCGCGCGAGCCGCTGTCAAACAAGCGGATTTCTGTGCAGTTTTTGTATCAACCCGGCAGCCAGCCAGCCCAGGGCCGGTAAGCTGCAGCTGGGTTGTCCAGCCCCAAATCAGCGCGATCACCACCTCACAGGCCGCACAAGCAGCTACCCAGCCAGGAAAAACCCGGTTACAATGCACCCCTTCGCGGGCGTCGTATAATGGTAATACCCAAGCTTCCCAAGCTTGTGCCGTGGGTTCGATTCCCATCGCCCGCTCCAGAATTTCTGCAGATCGTTAATCTGCAAAAGAAAAAGCCAACCGGCAGCGGTTGGCTTTTTTCTTGTCTGCTCGATATCTGGTCGGGGCCGGTTCAGGCAGTCGGTGATCCAGGAAGAACCTCTGCTCGGCCAACGCCGCCATTTCGCAAGTTCGCTTACACTAAAATCCAGACCTGCTCGATCAAGAGCAGCGCAGCGGCAACCATTGGCGAGGAGGACCAAACAGGCATGGCAAGGGTCGGTGCTGGGATAGCAGCCAGAAGGAAAGTCTAGCTCAAGCCAGCTGTTGATCTGCTCAGCTAGTCATCTTGATTGAAATTGAGAACCTGGAACGCAATAAAATTTCTGTTCAAAAAAATTAACCATCGCCCTAAAAACAATACAAAAATATTGACCTCATCCTAATTGTCCAGTAAAAAGAAGAGGCAGGATTTTCAAGCGCCATATCTATCGATACCTTGTTGCCCATCCAGTGGGTATTTCGTGTTTCCTTATCTATTCCTTGACTATCGTGCTTTCTTAGTATTTTTATCTATGTCGACTCAAGGAGTAAATAATGGAAACTGGTACCGTAAAGTTCTTCAATGATGCAAAAGGTTTTGGCTTTATCACCCCGGACAATGGCAGTGGCGATCTGTTTGCTCACTTTTCCGAGATCCGTGCAGATGGCTTTAAATCATTGCATGAAGGTCAGAAAGTAAGCTTCACTAGATCGATGGGCCAGAAAGGCCCGGCTGCTTCAGCTATCCAGCCGCTTTGATTTTCTGCCGTAACAAAAAAGCCCCGAAAGGGGCTTTTTTTATTGTCAAAATTAAATGGAATTTGCAACAAGACAAATTCCATTTTTATCTTCACGCGGTGATGTATGCATCACCCATATAGCTTGCAGTCTCTATACCAAACACCGAACTAAACGTAACCATAAAACGGCGACCCATTTGCGTAATGGATATAACTTCTAGTGCGATAGTGAAATTGTCAACTTGCTGGGTGATGTAATCACCTTTTTTCAATTCATTAATTTTCAATTTAAACTCCTGGCGACCATACTTTCATGTATGGGCCTAACGTCTTGGCCTTCTTTGAGGCTGATATGTTGGTTTGGCAGTCGGGTGGCGAAAGTTGATACGACCTTTTGTCAAGTCGTAAGGTGACATTTCAACCGTAACCCGATCGCCTTGCAGCACGCGGATGCGGTGTATCTTCATCTTGCCGGAACCATACGCAAGAATTTCCACATTGTTATCAAGCCGAACACGAAAGCGTGACTCTGGTAGCATCTCGATGACTACGCCTTCTAATTCAATCATGTCTTCTTTGGACATGGTTTTCCAATCTGAAAAGGTAACCTGCCACAACAGCAAATACACTGTGTGACATGAGAATTGGCTTCGTGGACCTGGGCGGAAATTGCTGTAGCGAAACGGCAGCAGTTAAGGCAAGGCAGGTGATAAGGACATCACCTTTGGGAAGAGGTGGCTCAATCTATATTTATCCTGTTGATTTGTCAATCATTATTTTCAGCAATAACTCAATGACCACGCGTCATGACAGGCAAGGTAAATGGCTGCTGATTGCGTGGACAAGTGAATGTCTGCCTTCAGCATGCAAGTGGTCTTTTTTCAATTTGGAAACGAAGGACTGCTCTGGCCGAGTCACGCGCGATCCAGATATACCATTTCCAACCCCGCTGCACCGGCAGCGGTAAGCGGCGTCTCTGGCTATACAACAGTCGTCTCAAGCACGCAGTTGCCAAATCGGCGTGTCTTCCTGGTGATTGTGTGGGGTCGTCAAGCGCTCTTCTTGGCAGGCTTGAGCTGGACTGATACCGGCTGCCAGCCAGTGCGCTACGGTAGCTGCGAAGCTGCCCGGCCTGACCGGCATATTCACCCTCTGGTTCACCTGCCACGCCAAGCTTGTCGCGCTCCTTACCACGCTCACCGCCATAGTCTATTTGCATTATTGTGGCACTGCGGCACTGCTCATAACATCTAGCCCATCACCAGCGCAGTGGATCTGGGTAGCCGCTGCAGCTGACCTGCCACGAGGCCACCATGGCCTGCCAGTTACGCCGCTGGGGTATGACCGTACTGGATGAGGGCCCCAGGCTGCAGTCTTCCCATTCTGAAGACACCCACCATCAAACCAGAGTAGCCACGACTCAGCCACGCTTGCTGCACCTGCTACACACCGGTCGCGAATAAGCGTTCCGCCACGGCACGGCACGCGTGCTGCCGTGTAAAAACCGGTAAGCATTATCGCCCTCCCCCTCCATTGCAGCAGGCTTCTGCCTGGGCTGCCGACACCCTCGGGCAGCCCGGTTTGCAGCCTGTCGGCCAAAGCATGCTAAAATTCGCGCTTTACAAACGCGGGCTGCCCGGTAATATTTTGGCTTCGCCAAACTCGGGCAAGCGGCTGCCAAGCCTTGTCAGCCATCGCCATGCTTGCAAACGACACTACCCCGCTTAGCCCCCCGAAGATGCACTCATGAAATGGAACTCCGGCCGGCTATGGCTTCGAATCTCGGTCTACGGCACCACCTCGCTGCTTGCGCTGTTCATCCTGATCCAGGCGCTGATTTTCTGGCAGTTTGATGAATCCGCCGTCCGCAAAACCCTCACCAGCGCCCTGAGCGATACCCAGCGCCAGCTTGTGGTGGAAGGCAAGATCACCCCGACACTGTTTCCCTCGCCGGGCCTGAGCATCCACCAGCTAAGTATCAGCGAGCCTGGCAGCAAACAGCCGTTTGCCCGGGTAGAGCAGCTGGATGTCTATCTATCCTGGCTGCCGCTGCTTACCGGCAACCGCGAGATCAAAGCGCTGGAGCTGCATGGCGTCACCGCCAGCATCACCCGTGCGGCCGATGGCCGGCTTTCCATCATGGATCTGTTTCAGCGCCGCATTCCCGGCTCCACCAGCCTGAAGCTGGATCGGCTGGTGATCCGTGAAGGCACCTTGCTGTATGCCGACAAGACGAACGGCAGCGAACAGAAGCTGGACACCATCAGCCTGGATGCCGATGATCTGCGCAGTGGTGCCAACCTGAGTGCAGCGGCCATTCTCAGCAATGGCAAGCGCCCCATCCGCCTGGCTATCAGCACCCCGCTCACCATTCAGGATGACCAGGTCAGCCTGGAAAAGCTGGATGCCGTCGCTCTATCCGAATTGCCCGGGCTGGGGGAAAGCAAATTTACCGCCACCGGCCAGTACAAGCTGAACTTCGCCACCTTGCAAACCTCCGGCAAGGACCTGAGCTTCCGCTTTAGCAGCGAACGCCCCAGCAGCCAGCTGGAGCTGAAAGTGCCGGAGCTCAATGCCAGCTTCAACGAAGTCACCATGCCCTCCGGCCATCTGAGTGGCAAGCTCAGTTACGCCCACAGCCAGTACCAGCTGGATGCCGGGCTGGATAACCTCAAGCTGACCGAAGGCGGCCTGGCCGCTGACAAGGTGAAAGGTGACTTCAACTGGCAGGCTGGCGACACCCGGCTCAACTTCAAACTGGATGCCCCCCTGGCGCTGATGGGCATGAAGCAGCTGCGCATGCAGCCCTTGAACATGACGGCCACGCTCACCACCCCGCTGCTGCCGCGCGGCAAGCTGTTCTCCACCATGGAGGGCGCGCTGGATGGCGATCTGGATGAACCCCGGCTGAATTTGCGGGTAGCCGGTAAGCTGGATGGTTCCGATCTGTCGGTCACCGTCAGCCAGTTCGGCCTGATGAAGCCGCGTCACGAAGTCACGCTGTCGGTGGGCAAGCTAGACCTGAACCGCTATCTGCCGGAAACCAAGGGCGATCCGGTGGCCATTTTCCAGGATAGCAAGCCGATTCCTCTAGACTGGCTGGACTATTTCGACCTCACCGGCAAGGTGGCGGTGGGCGAGCTGGCCATGGGCCGCTTCCGCATGAACAACCTTAACGCCAGCGTGCGCATCAACCCCCGTGAACTGGAGCTGGAGCAGATGTCAGCCGACATCTACCAGGGCCGCCTGCAGGGCGACATGTTGCTGGCGCGCCGTGACACGCCGCATCTGGAGGTAAAACAGACGCTGAAGGATATGAACATTCGCCCGCTGCTCATGGACTTGTTCAATTTCAGCCGCCTGGATGGCAAGGGCAGCGGCCAGATCGACATCAATGCCGACGGCAAATCCTTCCTTGAACTGCGCAACACTCTGACCGGCAACGTGGAAACCAGCCTCAACAAGGGGGCGCTGTCGGGTATCGACCTGGTTGCTGCCCTGAAAAATCTGCCGACAGAGCTGAAGGAATGGAACACCCAGGCCCAGGCCGACCAGAAAACCACGTTTTCCACCTTGTCCACCAGCTTCCGCCTGGACAAGGGCGTGGCCCGCAGCCAGAACATGCAGCTGGCTTCGCAGTTGGTCAATGTAAAGGGCTCGGGCAAGCTAGACCTCACCCAGAACATCGTCGACTACACCATGGATGTACAAGCCAACCCGCAGGAATTCAGCCGCTTCAAGGGCGTCAATGTGCCGTTGAAGATTACCGGGCCGCTCAATGCCCCGGTATATGCGCTGGACTTCAACGCCATGGTCAAGGGCAAAAAAACCGAAGGGGAAAAACAACAGGCGCTGAAGCAGGAACTGAAAAAACAGATCACCACCATCCTGCCCTGATCTCCCTGCCCCAGCATGCAACAGGCCGTGTCCATGCCACGGCCTGTTTCATTCTGCTACCCACGTCAGGCAATCAGCCCTGCAGGATGCGGGTTTCCGCCAGCGCCAGCTGCTCTGGCGTGCCCAGCAACACCAGCACATCGTTGGCGGCAATCTCGAAATCGGCATCAAAATCCAGCCGGCGGATGCTGTTGCGACGCAGCGCCTTCACCTCCACCCCCAGCTGCTCCAGTTGCAGAGCCCCCAGCGGATGGCCGATGGCATACGCCCCCGGGCAGGCCTGAATGCTAAGCAGGCGCGGCACCAAGGCCTCGTCCAGCCCCTCACTGTCGTCACTGGCACCACGGAAGAAGCCACGGAACAGGTTGTAACGCTCCTCCCGCACCGAGCGGATTCGGCGCAGCACCCGGTTCAACGGCACCCCCAGCACCATCAGCGCCTGCGAAGCCAGCATCAGGCTGCCTTCCATCACCTCGGCCACCACCTCGTCGGCCCCGGCCTTGCGCAGCTGATCGATATCGCTATCGTCCACGGTGCGCACAATCACCGGCAGGTCCGGCCTGGCCGACTGCACGGTATGCAAAATGCGCAAGGCGGCGTGGGTATCGGCAAAGGTCACCACCACCACCTTGGCCCGCATCAGTCCACCGGCCACCAGTACTTCTTTCTTGCCCGCATCGCCAAACACCACCGGGTCACCGGCCTCACCAGCCTCGCGCACCCGTTCCGGGTCCATGTCCAGGGCAAAGAAAGGGATGTCTTCGGTTTCCATCAACCGGGCCAGCGCCTGGCCGCTGCGTCCGTAGCCACAAATCAGCACGTGGTCGGACTTACCCATGCTCTCCACCATCAGGTGGTGCAGACTGAAGGCCTGCATCATCCAGTCCTGCTTCACCAGACGACGGGTGATGGCTTCGCCGTGCATGATCATGAACGGGGCGACCAGCATGGACAGTAAAATAGCGGCAATGGCGGCCTGCTCGGTACTTTCGGCAATCAGCCCCAGGTTGCCGGACAGCGCCAGCAGCACAAAGCCAAACTCACCGCCCTGCGCCAGCGCCAGACCTGCGCGCATGGAATGGTTGGGCTGATGCCGCAGCAGACGGCCCAGCACAAACACAATGCCCAGCTTGGCCACCAACAACAGGCCCAGCATCAGTGCTACCTCACCAAACCGCTCAAACAGCACCGACAGCTGCAGGCGCATCCCCACGGTGACAAAAAAGAAGCCCAGCAGGATGTCGCGGAAGGGCTTGATGTCCTCTTCCACCTGATAACGGTATTCGGTCTCGGAAATCAGCATGCCGGCCACAAACGCCCCCAGCGCCAGCGACAGGCCGGACAGCTCGGTCAACCAGGCCACACCCAGGGTGATCAGCAGCACATTGATCATGAACAGCTCACCCGAGCGCTGGCGCGCCACCAGATGGAACCAGGGCCGCACCAGACGCTGACCAAAGAACAGCAGCAGGGCCATCACCACCACCACTTTCACCGCTGCCAGCCCCAGATCCATCCATAAGGTCTCGCTACCACCGGCAAAGGCCGGCAGCAGGATCAGCAGCGGCACCACGGCAATGTCCTGAAACAACAGCACGCCGATGGCCAGCTGACCATGCTGCAGGTTGAGCTCCAGCCGCTCGGTCAGCAATTTACTGACAATGGCGGTGGACGACATGGCCAGCGCACCGCCCACGGCAAAACCTGACAAGGCAGAACCGGTCAGCCAGCCCATTACCAGGGCAATCAGCGACAGCGTCACCACCACCTGTGCCAATCCCAAGCCAAATACCAGATGCCGCATCGCCCGCAGCTTGGGCAAGGAAAACTCCAGACCAATGGAGAACATCATGAACACGATGCCGATTTCACCGAGAAACTGCGTCTCTTCCCCCTCGGGAATCAGGCTGGCCACACCAGGACCGGCCAAGAAACCCACCACCAGATAGCCCAGCATAGGCGGGACGCGCAGGCTGCGGCACAAGGTAACGGACAACACGGCCGCCAGCAGAACCAGCACAATCGGGGCAAGCGAATGCATGAGCGCAACAATCTCCTGTGTAAACGCGGGAAAATCAACATGACGGTAACATCAGTTACCTGCAAAGATGAGCTGCCAGCAGCAAGCAGACAGCATAAAGCATGACCCGGACGCGGGCAAAAGCCATCCGGAGACGGCGCACTAAATCAGACACCAAGCAAAAGATGCACCAGCTTCTGCCTCAAGCGATTATAACCTTTGATATACTTTCCCCTATGGAAAAAGCTCAAACAAGCTCCCGGCTCGATCTGGCGCGTGAAGTGCTGCAGACCGAGGCGGATGCAATTCTGGCCCTGTCCCGTCGACTGAATGGCGATTTTCTACGCGCTGTCGATGCCATTCTGGCCTGCACCGGCCGCATCGTCGTTACCGGCATGGGCAAATCCGGCCATGTAGGCCGCAAGATTGCCGCCACCCTGGCCAGCACCGGCAGCCCGGCCTTTTTTGTCCATCCGGCAGAAGCCGCTCACGGCGATCTGGGCATGATTACCGCGCAAGACGTGGTGATTGCGCTGTCCAACTCCGGCGAATCGGGCGAAGTGGTTGCCCTGCTGCCCGCACTCAAGCGCAAGGGGCTGGTGCTGATCGGCATGACGGGTAATCCTGCATCCTCGCTGGGCCGCGAAGCCGACATCCTGCTGGATACCCAGGTGGAAAAAGAAGCCTGCCCGCTGGGCCTGGCCCCCACCACCAGCACCACGGTGCAGATTGCCCTGGGCGACGCCCTGGCCGTCACCCTGCTGGATGCGCGCCAGTTTGGCCCGGAAGACTTTGCCCTGTCCCACCCCGGTGGCAGCCTGGGGCGTCGCCTGCTGGTCCATGTCAAAGACCTGATGCACAGCGGCGACGAGCTGCCGCGCGTCTTGCCCGGCACACCGCTGAAAGATGCGCTGCTGGAAATGTCGCACCAGCGACTGGGCATGGTAGCCATTGCCACGGCAGACAATGCCATCAAGGGCATCTATACCGATGGCGACCTGCGCCGTACGCTGGAACATTCCGGCAATATCTACGATCTGATCATCGATCAGGTGATGAGCCCCGCCCCGCAAACCATCCTGCACAGCAAGCTGGCTACCGAAGCGGTTCATCTGATGGAGCAGCGTCGCATCACCAGCCTCTTGGTGGTGGATGCCGACGGCAAACTGGCCGGTGCCATCCACATGCACGACCTGCTCAAGGCCGGCGTCGTCTAGCCGCCAACAAGGAAGCCCATGCAAGCCATCACCGAACAAGCCCGCAAGATCAAACTGCTGATCATGGACGTGGACGGCGTCCTGACCGACGGCCGTATCTACTACAACGCCCAGGGCGAAGAGAGCAAATCCTTCTACGTGCAGGACGGCCTTGGCCTGAAACTGCTGCAATCCACCGGCGTACGCCTGGCCATCATCTCCGGACGCGCCGACCGCTGCGTAGAGCATCGTGCCCAGGCACTGGGCATCGACTTCTACTTCGGCGGCATCCACAACAAGCAAGAAGCCCTGAACCAACTGCTGGAACAAGCCGCCGTCAATCTGGAAGAATGCGCCTTCATCGGCGATGACCTCATCGATCTGCCGGTACTGCGCCGCGTCGGCCTGGCCGTGGCCGTGCCGGCCGCCCCCACCCTGGTGCGCCAGCACGCGCACTATGTCACCGGTTTTCCCGGCGGGCAGGGCGCAGTGCGCGAACTGGCCGAGCTCATCATGCAGGCACAGGGCAGCTTTGACGCCATCCTGGCCCGGTACATGGCATGATCCGTTCGCACCGTCTGTTTCCCATCCTGCTGGTGCTGATTACCGGCCTGCTCACCGTCTGGCTGGACGCCGTGTCACGCTGGCAGCCCAACAAACGCGAACTTGACCCCAACAAGCCGGAAGTGGTGGCCGAAAACGTCATGGCCACCCGCTTCGACCCCAAGGGAATGCTGCAGGAGAAGCTGATTGCCAGCCGCATGTGGCAATACCCTGACCGCACCGAATCGTATTTCGAAGCACCAGACCTGCAAAGCTACAAGAACGGCGCACTGGCCTATCACGCCATCGGCGAGAGCGGTCGGTTCAACAGCAAAACCAAACAGGTGCTGTTCGACAAGAAAGTCACACTGATCCAGCCTGCCACCAGCACGCAGCAGGAAACCCGTGTACTCAGCAGCAATATGCGTATCGACACCGTACGCCATATCGCCCAGTCTGCAGCCCTCACCCACTTCTACTACGGCAAGTCGACCGGCAGCGCCGTCGGCTTCATCTACGAACAGCAGGCCGGCCAGTTGCAACTGCTGTCCAATGCAAAGGTCACTTATGAAAAATAACTGCCGCCGCTTCATCCGACTGGCCTGGCTGGCGCTAGGCCTGTGCGCTCTCCAGACTGCCCATGCGGAAAAGGCTGACCGCGATAAACCCATCGAAATCAGCGCTGACCGAGGTAATCTCGATCAGCTCAAGGGCGTCACGGTATGGCAAGGCAATGTCATCATCATTCAGGGGACACTCAAGCTGAATGCCGACCGCGCCACCGTCACTCAGGACAAGCAGGGTAACCAGACCATGCAAGCCACTGGCCGCCAGGTGGTCTTCCGCCAGAAAATGGACGGCAAAAACGAGTGGATCGAAGGCCAGGCCAACCAGCTGGACTACAACACCGTCACCCACGCCGCAGTACTGACCGGCAACGCCCGCGTCAAACGCGGCAACGACCTGGTCATCGGCAATGTGATTACCTACAACACCGAAACCGAGATGTATGACGTCAGCAGCGGAGCCAGCAGCAATGGTGGCCGCGTCACCGCCATCATCCAGCCCAAGCCCAGGGACAACAGCCCTGCCGCCAAAAAAACCGACGGAAGTGCGCAATGACTGGCCCCAGCATCCTTAAAGTGGAGCGGCTGAAAAAGCGCTTCAAAAAACGTACGGTGGTCAAAGACGTCGCCTTGCAGATTCAGAGCGGCGAAGTCGTCGGTTTGCTTGGCCCCAACGGTGCCGGCAAAACCACCAGCTTTTACATGATTGTCGGGCTGATCGGTGCCGATGAAGGTGAAATCACGCTGGATGGCAGCAGCATCACCCACCTGCCCATCCATCAGCGCGCCCGCCTTGGCCTTGGCTACCTGCCGCAAGAAGCCTCCATCTTCCGCAAGATGACGGTGGAAGAAAACATCACCGCCGTACTGGAAATTGCCGGTTACAAAGGAGACATGCTGGAGCAGGAGCTCAGCCTGCTGCTGGATGACCTCAACATCGCCCACCTGCGGGAAAGCAATGCGCTATCTCTGTCCGGTGGCGAGCGCCGCCGGGTGGAAATTGCCCGGGTACTGGCCACCCGTCCGCGCTTCATCCTGCTGGATGAACCCTTTGCCGGCGTTGACCCGATCGCCGTCATCGACATCCAGAAAATCATCACCTTCCTGCAACAGCGTGGCATCGGCGTACTGATCACCGACCACAACGTCCGGGAAACCCTGCGTATCTGCGACCGGGCTTACATCATCAGCGATGGCTCGGTACTGGCATCCGGCGAACCGGAAGAACTGGTCAACAACGAGAAAGTGCGCCAGGTGTACCTGGGCGAGCACTTCCACCTGTAAACCATGAAACAATCATTACAGCTCCGGGTTTCACAGCAACTCACCCTCACCCCGCAACTGCAACAGTCAATCAAGCTGCTGCAGCTGTCCACGCTCGACCTGCAAACCGAGGTAGAACGCTTCCTGCTGGACAACCCCATGCTGGAACGCGGCGATGACCTGCCCGCGCAAGAAGGCCCCGCCACCGAATCCGCTAGCAGCAACGAAGAATCAACCACGCCAGCATCGGACAGCAGCGACAATGACAGCCACAACGAAAGCAGCGGCGAGCTGACCGACTGGGGCAGCGGCAGCCGACGCAACGACGGTGACGATGAGTTCGACCCCATGCTGAATGTCCCCTGCCCGGTCAGCCTGCGCGAACACCTGCTGGCCCAGCTGGGAGAGCTGACGCTGCCCACCAGGGATCAGGCCATCGTGCAGCTGCTGATTGAAGAACTGGACGACAACGGTTTTCTCACCATCGACCTGGAAGAACTGGCCAGTAATCTGCCACTAGAACTGGAGCTGGAAAGCGACGAACTGATGGTTGGCCTGCGCCTGCTGCAGCAATTCGACCCAGCAGGCATTGCCGCGCGCAGCCTGGCCGAATCACTGAGTCTGCAGCTGGCACGCCTGCCACAGCAAGAGCCTGGCCATGCCCTGGCACGCAAGATCGTGGCAGAACACCTTAGTTTGCTCGGCAATCGGGACTACACCCGCCTCAAACGCATACTGGGTGCAGATGACGAAGCCATCCGTCAGGCCCAGCAATTGATTTCCCGGCTAACGCCCCACCCCGCTGCCGGTTTTGGCGGTGAAGATGTGCACTATGTCATTCCCGATGTCACCGTACGCAAGCGCAAGGGCCACTGGGTGGCAGAACTCAACAACGGAGCCGTACCGCGACTACGCGTCAATCAGCTGTACGCCCAGATGCTGTCGGAAAACCGCAGTACGGCAGGTGAACTGACCGGTCGCCTGCAAGAAGCGAAGTGGCTGGTCAAGAACATCCAGCAACGATTTGACACCATTCTGAAAGTGTCAGAAGCTATAGTCGAAAGGCAACAAGCGTTCTTTGAACACGGTGAAGTGGCCATGCGCCCGCTCATCCTGCGCGACATCGCAGACGAGCTGGGATTGCATGAATCCACAGTGTCACGCGTCACCACCCAGAAATACCTGCTCTGCCCGCGCGGCCTGTTCGAACTGAAATACTTTTTCGGCAGTGCACTGGAAACCGACAGCGGCGGCGAATGCTCAGCCACAGCCATCAAGGCCCATATCCGTCGCATGATCGATGGCGAGAACACCGCCAAGCCACTTTCGGACAGCGCCATTGCCGACGAACTGGGCAAGCAAGGGATACAGGTTGCAAGACGCACCGTTGCGAAGTATCGTGAAGCTATGCAGATACCGCCGGTCAATCTGCGCAAGGCACTGTAAAGCGTGTCTTGAAGAATATCCGCTCGCCCGGCCGACCCGACCGGGCAGTCAACACAAGAAGGAGTTAGGGTATGAACCTCAAAGTAACCGGTCTCCACCTCGAAGTAACCCCGGCAATCCGTGAATTTCTGGAAAGCAAGCTGGAACGTATCACCCGCCACGTCGATCACGTGATCGACGTCACCGTCACCCTGTCGGTGGACAAGCTGGTGCAGAAAGCAGAAGTCAACGTTCACCTTTCCGGCAAGGATATCCACGTAGAAGCCACCGACTCCGACATGTACGCTGCCATCGATGCGCTGATGGACAAGCTGGATCGACAGGTACTCAAGCACAAGGAAAAACAGAGCGAACATCGCGTAACGCCGCAAGTTCAGCCGGAAGCATCCCTGTAATCACCTGACCTACGATGCGGGAACCCAACGGGTTCCCGTTTTTATTTGCACGGAGCCTTTTTCATTTTGCTGAAGGCAACGTAGAATTGGCCAGTTTTTGTCGCCGTGTGCATACATTCCTATGAGCCTGATTGGCAAAATCCTGACACAGGACCACATTCTTCCGGACCTGGATGTCGCCAGCAAGAAACGTGTCTTCGAGCAGGTGGGCCTCCTTATCGAAAATACCCACGGCATTGCGCGCAGTGAAATTTTCGACTGCCTGTTCGCCAGGGAAAAACTGGGTTCCACCGGCCTGGGCCAAGGCGTGGCGATTCCGCATGGCCGGGCGAGAGGGCTCAAGGAAGCCGCAGGCGTCTTCATCCGCCTGAAAAACCCCATTCCTTTCGACGCCCCGGACGGCAAGCCCGTGCAAAGCCTGTTTGTGCTGCTGGTTCCGGAGCAGGCAACTGATCTGCACCTGCAGGTTCTGTCCGAACTGGCCCAGCTTTTCTCCAGCAAACAATTGCGTGAGCAACTGCTGAGTGCGCCATCGCGTGCCGATCTGTACCAGCTGCTTACCGGATGGAATACCAACAATGCCTAGCATTACCGTGCGCCGGTTGTATCAGGACAATCAGCAAAAGCTTAACCTGACCTGGGTTGCAGGAACCGGCGGCGCGGACAGCCCCATCGGCAATGACGAACAACGCCCAACGCTGGCGCTGGTAGGCCACCTCAACTTCATCCACCCCAACCGGGTCCAGGTTCTGGGCCTGGCTGAGGTCGATTACCTGAACCGGCTGGAACAGTCAGCGGCCAAGACGGCGCTGGACCAGCTGTTCCACAAGACCATGTCGGTGGTAATGGTGGCCAATGGCCAGCAAGTACCCAAGCTGCTGCGCGATTACTGTCACACCCATAATGTGCCGCTGATGAGCACACCGCTGGAAAGCCCCTACCTGATGGATGTGCTGCGCATCTATCTGGCCCGCGCGCTGGCGGTATCCACCGTACTGCACGGGGTTTTTCTCGATGTGCTGGAAATCGGCGTGCTGATTATGGGTGACTCGGCCATGGGCAAGAGCGAGCTGGCACTGGAGCTGATTTCCCGTGGCCATGGCATGGTGGCGGATGATGCCGTTGAACTCTATCGCATCGGCCCGGAAACCCTGGAAGGCCGCTGCCCGCCGCTACTACGCGACTTTCTGGAAGTGCGTGGCCTGGGCATTCTGAACATCCGCACCATATTCGGTGAAACTGCAGTTCGCCCGAAAAAAGTGCTAAAACTGATTATTCACTTGGTCAAGGCCAACGATCAGGCAATGCAGGCACTGGACCGGCTGAATATCCAGTCGGAAACCCAGGACATCATCGGCGTCACTGTGCGCAAGGTGGTATTGCCGGTTGCTGCTGGCCGCAACTTGGCGGTTCTGGTTGAAGCTGCAGTGCGCAACTACATCTTGCAGCTGCGCGGCATCGACAGCACCCGTGAATTCATTGAACGCCACACCAACTTCCTCAGGGATCAGGAAAATGCGCCTGATATTGATTAGCGGCCTGTCCGGCTCCGGCAAGTCCATCGCCCTGCGCGCCCTGGAGGATTCCGGCTTCTACTGCGTCGACAATCTGCCGGCCACCATGCTGCATGAAGCCATGTCGCTCTATGCCGATTATGGCTACAAGCAAATTGCCATCAGCGTAGATACCCGTTCCAGCCCCTCACTGGGCGCATTGCCGGATGAAGTACACAAGCTGCGCCAGCAGCGCGTCGATGTACGATTGCTGTTTCTGGAGGCCAAGCCGGAAACCCTGGTCAAGCGTTTTTCCGAAACCCGCCGTCGCCATCCACTGTCGGGGATTGGTGCTACCGTGGAAGAATGCATTCAGCTCGAACAGGAATTGCTGGCCAGCATCCAGGAAATGGGTATCCGCATTGATACCAGCGAGCTATCTGCCAATGCCCTGAAAAGCGCTATCAAGCAGCTGGTGGAAGCAGACAGCAGCCGGCTCACCATCATTTTCGAATCCTTCGGCTTCAAGCACGGCGTACCGCTTAATGCCGACTTTGTGTTTGATGTACGCTGCCTGCCCAATCCTTACTACGATCCGGCGCTGCGCCCCTTCACCGGACGCGACCAGCCCATCATCGACTTTTTCGGTCAGCAACCGCTGGTGGCAGAAATGACCGAAGACATCAGGCGCATGATTGCCAAATGGCTGCCCGAATTCAGCCGTGAAAACCGTAGCTATCTGACCGTCGCCATCGGGTGTACCGGTGGCCAGCACCGTTCGGTCTATATTGCCGAACAACTGTCGCGCGCCTTTCCGGCCGAACAGGTTCTGATTCGCCATCGTCAGCTATTCCGCGAATCCTGATCTGCCTGCTGGCAGGCAGCACGGAATAGCCAGCTGACAGCACATGGAAATACTGATGCAAACCCCCCAAACCGTCACCGTTGCCCTTACCGGTGCCTCTGGCCTGCCCTATGGCTTGCGCCTGATCGATCAGCTCGTCAGCGCCGGCATACGCGTCTGGGTGCTGTACTCCCAAGCCGCCCAAGTTGTCGCCAAGCAGGAAATGGACTTACACCTGCCCTCGCGCCCTGCAGAAGTTGCACAATGGCTGCAGCAACGGAGCGGAGCACAAGCCGGGCAGTTGGCCGTCTTCGGCAGGGAAGAATGGTTTGCTCCGGTAGCATCAGGTTCCAATCCGGCGGACGCCATGGTGGTTTGCCCTTGCTCAATGGGTACACTGGCAGCCATCGCCCATGGCATGAGCGACAATCTGATCGAACGTGCTGCCGATGTCAGTATCAAGGAAGGCCGCAAGCTTATTCTGGTGCCACGGGAAACCCCGCTATCGGTTATCCACCTGGAAAACATGCTGAAACTGGCACGGCTTGGTGCTGTCATCCTGCCGCCATCACCTGGTTTTTACACCCATCCAGCCAGCGTCGACGACATGGTGGACTTTGTGGTGGCACGTATCCTCGACCAGTTGCGTGTCCCACACCACCTGATGCCGCGCTGGGGAGAACCCGCCAAGGAGTAAAACATGCTGCAAGATGCATTGTGGAGTCTGCCGGCCTTGCGCCGCCTGGAGATAGAGGCCGAATTGCAGGGCCTTGACCTGATGCAGCGTGCAGCACGCGCCACAGCGGCATGGACCCGACAGCATCTGCCACCGGCTGCGCGCATTCTGGTGGCCGCTGGCCCCGGCAATAATGGCGGCGATGCCCTCTACGCGGCCTTGCTGCTGATGCAGGAGGGCTACAGCGTCGATATCCTGATGCCGCAAATGCCTGCCAGCCCACAGGCACAGCAAGCCTATCTGGCCTTGCGCAGTGCCGGTGGCATTCCCTTACAGCAGCTTGCAGCCGATGCCCCCACTCCCGCCTTGCTGATTGATGGGCTGTTTGGCATCGGTCTCAGTCGTCCGCTCGATTCCAAGTGGCTGACCCTGATTCACCAACTGGATCAACTGGATTGCCCGCGCCTGGCGCTGGACTGTCCAAGCGGCCTGAATGCCTATACCGGCCAGGTACAGCAAGCCTGTATTCACGCCACGCATACTCTGACTTTTCTCTGTTACAAACCAGGCTTGTTTTACTCGGCGGGAGTAGACCACGCCGGCCAGGTAGAACTGGCCACGCTGGACTGCCCCCCAGCCCTCCAACCTGCAGCGGAAGGCTATTTGAACCGGCAAGGCGCACAAGCATTACAACGCCGTCGCGACAGCCACAAGGGCAGTCATGGCACCGTTGCCATCATCGGTGGCAGCGAAGGCATGCTGGGTGCGGCCCTGCTGGCGGGCCGCGCAGCCTTGGCAGGTGGTGCTGGCAAAGTCCATGTACTGGCGCTAGATGGCCGCCTGGCAGCAGATACAGCCTGCCCGGAGCTGATGCTGCATGATGCACGGCAACCGCACAGCCAACCCGACTGCGATGTGCTCGCCGCCGGGCCCGGGCTGGGGCAAAGCAAGCAGGCTAGACAATGGCTGGAACATGCACTGGCATCCCCCCTGCCGCTAGTGCTGGATGCGGACGCGCTGAATATGCTGGCAAGCGATGCCCAGCTGCAGGATCTGCTGGCCATGCGCGAGGCCGATACCATCCTGACGCCACACCCTGCAGAAGCAGCACGCCTGCTAGGCCATCACACAGCTACGGTTCAGTCAGACCGTCTGGCCGCCGTACAGCAACTGGCCAGCCGCTTTGACTGCCTGGTAATCCTCAAAGGGGCGGGAACACTGATTGCGACGGCAGGCCAGCCTTATCTGCTCAATACCAGCGGTGGCCCCGCGCTCGCGGTTGCTGGTCAAGGCGACGTACTGAGCGGCCTGATTGCCGCGCTACTGGCACAGGGTATGCCTGCCATGGCGGCATGCTGCCTTGCCGTACGCGTACATGGCATGGCTGGTGATGAATACCAGCAAGAAGCAGGCGGCCCCATCGGGCTGACGGCCACAGCCACTGCCCAGCGCTGCAGCCACATCCTCAACCGCCTGCTGCACGCATAAATCCTGCCCGGCAGCAGCGTGTGCTGCCCTTTTGTCCATGGAAATACTTTTCCTGCAGAAATCCAGCCTAGGTAAAATGACCCGCTCTTCCGGAGGAAAAATCTCTTGCATCGACAGAAGAAAGCCTATGTATACGGGCTGAGTGCCGTACTTGCCTGGTCTACGGTTGCCACCGCCTTCAAAATCAGCCTGGCGCACCTGACGCCTGCTCAGCTTGTCCTATACGCCAGCCTTGCTTCTACCACCAGCCTGCTCGGCATCCTGCTCTATCAGGGACGCCTGGGCTGCCTGCTACCGGCCATGCGCCAGCACTGGCGTCGCTCACTCCTGCTGGGCGCAGTCAACCCGCTGGTCTATTACCTGCTTCTGTTCAAAGCCTATGCACTGCTTCCGGCGCAGGAGGCCCAGGCCATCAACTACACCTGGGCACTGACCATGACGCTGCTGTCGGTACCCTTGCTCAAGCACAAGCTAAGCCTGAACGATACGGCAGCCGCAGCCATCTGCTACCTGGGCGTATTGGTCATCGGCACCCATGGTCAGCTGCTCAGCCTGCATTTTTCCAGCTTGGCCGGTGTAGGCTATGCACTGGCATCCACGCTGCTGTGGGCTGCCTACTGGATCTTCAATGCCCGAGACCAGCGCGAACCGGTACTGGGGCTGACACTCAACTTTCTGCTCTCACTGCCACTAAGCCTGCTGTTCTGTGCCATGACCGGCGAACTGCATACTGTTGCATGGCAAGGACTGGCTGGTGCAGCTTATGTCGGTGCTCTGGAAATGGGCTTTACCTTTGTCTTGTGGCTCAGTGCCATGAAACTCACCACCAGTACGGCACGGATTGCTAATCTGATTTTCCTTTCTCCCCTGCTTTCGTTGGGTCTGATTCACTTTATCGTGGGGGAGCAGATACTACCGTCAACCTTACTGGGTTTGGCACTGATCCTGGGTGGGCTATTGCTGCAGAAACTCCCCAGGCTGTGGCTGGGTCGGCAGCAGCAACCGGCGGCAATCAGTCAGCAATCGGTTAGCGCCCAGCCAGGCCACAACAAAAACGGGTGATTTCCTGGCTACAATTCCAATAATGTGGTGCCAATTACAACCCTAAGCCAATAAATTATGCATTTGGCACTGGATTGCCGTGACAGCCTCACCAAAGCAATGACACCATGCCTGACAAGCAAAAGTGGCATTTCCCGGGAAGACTTCCTAGGATTAAGCAGGGTAAAAAGGATAATAAAAGCAATGAATAGCATCAAATCCAAGCTCAGGCTCTGGCTGATGATAGGGGTAACGGTGATTGTGGCCATCACCGGACTGTTGTCGTACAAGCAAAACCGCAGTCAGGACGAAGAAGACTACCAGGCTCAGCGCGCATCGCTGCAGGCGCGCCTATCGCTGTCATTGCCGCATGGTGTATGGCAGATGGATGATTCCTACACCCGCCTTACCCTGGATGCCGAGCTGGGCTGGAGCTCCGTGCTTGCCATCCGCATTACCGGTGATGCCGGGCTGAATATCGGTCGAAGCCGCAATATCGACAACGCCACATTGCGCGACATGGCACCGGCAGAAAAACCCAGCAGCGATGATGTGCTGAGCATTCCCATCATTTATCAGAACCGGGAAAAGCTTGGCACTGCCACCGTCTATCTTTCCCGTAGCCAACTGGAACACCGCCAGCGCATGCACCTGCTGGAAATCCTGGTGGAAATCCTGATCCTGGACGGTCTGATCTTCATCGTGATGACCTATAACCTGAACCGTTTTGTTTTTGATCCACTCAAGCGACTGCAGGAAGCACTGAATCAAGCTGCCAGCAGCGACGATGCAAAATCATTGCGCCTGGAGCAGCAAACCCAGGATGAGTTCGGTGCGGTTACCCACAGTTTCAACCGCATTGTCGACCGTATCTCCGCCGATCTTGCCATGCGTACCAGTGCCGAGGCGCAAGCGCGTCAGGAACGGGACAATGCTGAGCAAGCGCTGCGCCAACTGGTGCAAACCCAGCAAACCCTGGTAGAAACCGAAAAGCTGGCCTCGTTGGGCAGCCTGGTTGCTGGCGTGGCTCACGAGATCAACACCCCGGTAGGCATCACCCTGACCACGGCCTCCCACCTGGCCACCACCACCCTGCACATCACCGAAAAACTGGACAACGGCGGCGTCAAAAAGAGTGATTTCCAGGCTTATCTGGATACGGCCAAGGAATGTTGTGAACTGATCCTGTCCAATGCCGAACGCGCAGCCAACCTGATTCACAGCTTCAAACAAGTGGCAGTCGACCAGACCAGCGAACAGCGCCGTGATTTCCAGCTCAACGACTATCTCAATGAAATCGTCACCAGCCTGAAGCCGCGCTTCAAGCGTTCACAAACCAGCATTGACATCGACTGTGAAGACGACCTGCTACTGGACAGCTACCCCGGTGCCGTGTCTCAGGTGGTCACCAATCTGCTGGTCAATGCCCTGGTGCACGGCTTTGACGAAAAGCCCGGCGGCTCCATCCACATCCATGCAGAACGCTGCAGCAATAGTGAAATCCGTCTCAGCGTCAAGGATAATGGCAAGGGCATTCCCACCGAAAATCTCAACCGCGTCTTCGATCCCTTCTTTACCACCCGCCGTGGAAGCGGGGGCAGCGGGTTGGGGCTGCATATCGTGTACAACATCATCCGGCAACGGCTGGGCGGTACCATTGAAGTACATAGCGAGCCTGGCAAGGGCAGTACCTTTACCATCACCATGCCGTGTATTGCTCCGGAAATTCCGCACAAGGAGGCCAGGGAATGAGCCAGCAACAGGATAACGACGACAACTGGCTGCTGGAGGACGACCCTGCGGATCAGCAAAGCCAGCAAACACAGTACAAGCGCCCCTGGAAAATTCTGATCGTCGATGATGAACCCGATGTACACAGTGCCACGGCACTAGCCATTCGCAATATCCGCTACAAAGAGCGCGGGCTGGAACTGCTTAGTGCCTATTCGGCAGCAGAAGCACAGCAAATGCTGCACCAGCATGACCATATTGCGTTGATCCTGCTAGATGTGGTGATGGAGACCGACGACGCCGGCCTGCGACTGGTACGCCATATCCGTGAAGAAATGCCGATAGGCACCACCCGCATCGTGCTGCGTACCGGCCAACCCGGCCAGGCACCGGAGCAGGAGGTCATCCTCAATTACGATATCAACGACTACAAGACCAAGACCGAACTGACGGTCCAGAAGCTGTTCACTACCGTCATTGCCTCGCTACGCGCCTACGAAAACCTGATCACCATCGAGAAAAACCGCCAGGGACTGGCGAAGATTCTGGAAGGCGCTGCAGACCTGTACCAGATGTTTTCGCTGAAGGAATTCGCCTCCGGCGTGCTCAAGCAAATCAGCGCCATTCTGGATGTTGGTACCGACGGCATTCTTTGCGTGGAAAGTACGCCGGACATGACCGGCAGGCCGCAGCTGGAAATCCTGGCTGCAGCGGGTGCCTACGAAAGCCTGTTGGAAAAAGGCAGCCTGGACGACTACCCGGAGCTGGCCCAGGCCATTCGCCTGGCATTGCAGGAAAAACGCAATATCTACCAGCACCCCTACGATGTACTGTGCATCACCGCGCAAAATGGCAGGGAGTTTGCTGTCCACTTCACCCCACCCTGGCCGCTGGACGATGTGGAACGCAATCTGCTGGAGGTATTCTGCCAGCGCATTTCATCCGCCTATGACAATCTCTATCTCTACAACCAGCTGCGCCACTCCCAAGAAGCCACGGTAGTGGCCCTGGCCGCACTGGCAGAATACCGCGACACCGATACCGGTGCCCACGTGCAGCGCGTACAGAAACTGACGCATGCCATTGCCGGTGAAATCCGCGACAACGGCCATTATCTGGAATTACTGACTGCAGAATTCATGGACATGGTTGGCATGGCCAGCATTCTGCATGATGTAGGCAAGGTCGGCACCCCCGATCACATCCTGTTCAAACCCGGCAAACTGGATCCGGATGAACGCCGCATCATGGAACAGCATGCCAGCATCGGTGCCCACATCCTGGCCAAATCAGCCCAGATGGTAGAGGGACAAAGCTATCTGTCGCTCGGTTCTGAAATTGCTGGCGGACATCATGAACACTTCGATGGCAATGGCTATCCGCAAAAGCTGCAGGGACAGGCCATTCCCCTGTCAGCCCGGATTGTCGCCGTGGTAGATGTGTTTGATGCCCTGCTCAACAAGCGCCCTTATAAAGAGCCATGGGAGCTGTCCGAAACGCTGGACTACATCCGTAGCCGCGCCGGTAGCCAGTTCGATCCGGTGGTCGTCAACGCCTTATGTACGCTGGTTGAGGAAAACCGTTTGCCCTTCGCCTTGTAGTACCTGCCAACACAAAAAAGCCGCCCTGACAAACCGGGCGGCTTTTTCTATGCATGAACAATACTCAGGCAACGTAGAACATCACGCTGACAAACTGGCAAATACTGCCACCCAGCACAAACAGATGCCAGATACCATGGCCGTGACGGATTTTTTCGTCATTGAGAAACCAGTAGATGCCCACGCTGTAGATCAGCCCGCCCAGCGCCAGCCAGAACAAGCCACCCCATGACATCGCCGCAATCAGCGGCTGCATGGCAATCACCACCAGCCAGCCCATGACCACATACAGAATCATCGACAGCAAACGCGTCCGCCTGCCTAGCGTCAGCTCCTGGATAATGCCGAAAATGGCCAGGCCCCAGCTCAAACCGAACAGCGTCCAGCCCCAGGCTCCACGCAAGGTGACCAGACAATACGGCGTATAACTGCCCGCGATCAGCAGATAAATGGCTGAGTGATCACACTTCTGCAAAATGGCCTTGGCCCGCCCTTTTGCACTGTGATACAGGGTGGAAACCAGATACAGCAGCACCAGTGTCGTGCCATACAGGCTGAAGCTGACAATCTTCCAGGGATCGCCTTGCTCAGCTGCCACATACACCAGGCTTACCAGCCCGGTAATGGCTAGTACGGTACCAATCAAATGGGAAATGCCGTTAAAGCGCTCTCCGTAGTACATGTATTTCTCTCTTCTCACTGCGACCATATGATCTGGCAAACCGTTATCCGGTATTGCCAGACAGCTGCTTGGGCAGCACATGTGTGCAGGCAGTTCCTGCAGCGCAATAGATAGTTTGCGGCAAAATCCGACAAAACAAGTGATTGCAGCCGCCTTAGCAATAAGAAGTAGTATACAAAAACAAAGCGGGCCATAGCCCGCTTTGTCACATCGGCAGCAAAAACTGTCGCTCAGACAGCAAGTGCCTTCAAAACATTGCCTCGCACCACGTCAACCGGCTGAGTGCCGTCGATTTTGACGTATTTTGGCGCCTTGGCATCACCACTGGCAGCGCGCTGGCCATAGAAGCCAACCAGAACCTCGGTCTGCTCGTGATATACCGCCAGGCGTTTCTTCACGGTGTCTTCGTGGTCGTCATCACGCTGGATCAGGTCTTCACCGGTTTCGTCATCCTTGCCAGCCACTTTCGGCGGGTTGAAGGTAATGTGGTAAGTACGACCTGAAGCCAGATGCACACGGCGACCCGCCATGCGCTCAATGATAGCGGCATCAGGCACGTCGATTTCCACGACAAAGTCGATATCCACGCCGGCAGCGATCATGGCTTCGGCTTGGGGAATCGTGCGCGGGAAGCCATCAAACAGAAAACCCTTGGCACAGTCGTCCTGGGCAATACGTTCCTTCACCAGACCGATGATGATGTCGTCACGCACCAGACCACCTGCATCCATGATGGCTTTGGCTTCCAGACCCAGCGGTGTGCCGGCCTTGACGGCTGCACGCAGCATGTCGCCAGTGGAAATCTGCGGAATGCCGAATTCCTCGCGGATATAGTTTGCCTGGGTACCCTTGCCTGCGCCCGGAGCGCCCAACAGAATCAATCGCATAATTACTCCCGTCAGTTTGTATGTCGTTTATTGTGTTTGGTGTTCATCGACCGTCTTGCATCGCGGCCTTGCCCGGCGCTTAGCGCCCGGCCAGTACGGCACGCACCCGTTCCAGATCAGCCGGCGTATCCACGCCTGCAGCGGGTGCTTCACGCACAGTGGCCACCATAATGGGGTAGCCATGCCACAGCACGCGCAGCTGTTCCAATGCTTCGAACTGCTCCAGCGGGGCCGGGCTCAATGCGCTGTAGGTCTGCAAAAAACCTGCCTGGTAGGCATACATGCCGATGTGCCGCAGGACCGGTAGGTCAGCGGGCAACACGCTTGTATCGTGTGCAAACGCGTCACGGGCATAGGGAATGGGCGCCCGACTGAAATACAGGGCCCGCCCAGCATGGTCCAGCACTACCTTGACCACATTGGGGTTGAACATATCTTGCGCAGCATGAAACGGATGCGCCACCGTTGCCATCGGCACCTGCGTCTCGGCCATCAGCGCAGCCAGCTGATTGATCAGTACCGGGTCGATCAAGGGCTCGTCACCCTGAACGTTTACCACGATCTGCTCGGCCGGCCACTGCATCTGCTGGGCAACTTCGGCCAGGCGGTCGGTACCACTGGCGTGATCTTCTCGCGTCATCAGTGCCTGGATGCCATGTGCAGCGCAGGCCTGCAGAATATCGTGGTGATCTGTCGCCACCACCACCTGGCTTGCCAGGCTGCGAGCAGCCTGCTCGGCCACGCGCACCACCATGGGCTTGCCGGCCAGATCGGCCAGCGGCTTTCCCGGCAAACGGCTGGACGCCATGCGTGCCGGAATGACGACGGAAAAACCGTTCATTTTACTTCTTCTTCCGCAGCCAGCTCACGGGCTTCGGTTTCCAGCATCATCGGGATGCCGTCCTTGATCGGGAAAGCCAGACGGTCGCCCTTGCAGATCAACTCCTGCCGGGTCTTGTCAAATACCAGCGGGCCCTTGCACAGCGGGCACACCAGGATGTCCAGAAATTTAGCGTCCATGTCGTATCTTCAATCGGGAAAGTAGCCAGCCGGCAAGATCCGGCGTCAGCTGTGCCGCAACCGGCAGGACCCATAGTCTAGCACGCTGCGCCGCATCATGAATCACTCCCCGCAATTTCACCGCATCTTTGCTGGTGACGATGACGGGAGTGTCGCCCGGCGGTAAATCATCCGGCGTGAATGCATGGTGATCGGGGAAGGCAAGACACTGCTGCAGTACGAAACCGTGTCCCTGCAAAGTAGAAAAGAAGCGCTCCGGATGACCGATACCAGCCAGTGCAATCACCGGCTGGCCAGCAAAATCCGCCACCGCACGGGTTTGCTCCGGCTGAGCCAGCGCGTGTAAACGCTGCGCGACCAGTTGCATGTGGAAGCACGGCACCTTGTCAGGCAAACACAGTGCGCCACCATCGCCATTCACCACGATGGCATCCACCTGGGCCAGACGCGAAGCAGGTTCGCGCAGCGGACCGCCAGGGATCAGATGGCCATTACCCAGGCCACGACGCCCATCCAGCACCACCAGCTCCAGTGTGCGGGCCAGACGGTAATGCTGCAGGCCGTCATCGGTCAGAATCAATTGCAGATCAGGATACAACTTCAGCAAATGCTCCCCCGCCGCCACCCGGTCACGCCCCACCACCACAGGAGCACCACTGGCAGCCAGCAGCAAGGGTTCGTCGCCCACCACACTTGCAGAATGATCAGTCCTTACCAGCGTTGCTTGCTGATGGTTGCCGCCATAACCACGGCTGATCACCCCCACCCTGACGCCGCTGGCTTGCAGATCGGCCAGCAGGCTGAGCGTCAGCGGCGTCTTGCCAACACCACCGACATTGATATTGCCGATGACGACAACCGGAACCGACAGCGGATGACTACGCCACACGCCAAGTCGATAGCCCTGCCGCCGCAAGCAGGACAAGAGTGCAAACAGCCCTTCCAGCGGAGCCAGAAGGGCTGTCAGCCACCATGTCGGTTGATACCAGTGGCGTTCGATACGCTGGCTGATCCAACTCACGGTGTGATGTTCTGCGTGGCAAAGGTCAATTGCGTCAAACCGGCGGCACGTGCGGCTTCCATGACACTTACCACCGATTGGTGCGTCGCCTTGGCATCTGCATTCACCACCACAACCGGGTCTTTCTTGCCTGCTGCCGCATCGCGCAGCTGGGTTTGCAGCGCCGCCTTGTCACCAGCAGCCAGTTTACGTCCGTCAATTTCCATTTCACCACTGGCCGCCACCGCCACCGTAATCGGTGTCGCAACTTGCTGGCTGGTTTCTCCCTGCGCACTGGGCAGGTTGATTTTCATCTCGGCAAATTTCGAATAGGTGGTGGTGACCATCAGGAAAATCAGAATCACCAACAACAGATCGATCATGGGAATGAAGTTGATTTCCGGCTCCTCGCGCTGCCGGCCACGACGGAAATTCATGGTTGGCTACCGTTCTGGCGCTCGCCATGCACCACTTCCACCAGCTTCACCGCCTGCGCTTCCATTTCCACCAGCAAGCCATCCACACGGGCACGGAAGTGACGATAGAACATCATGCTGGGAATAGCCACGATCAGACCAAACGCTGTGTTGTAGAGGGCGATGGAAATGCCATGCGCCAGCTGCTGCGGATTGCTAGAACCACCAGGTGCCTGGGAGCCGAAAATCTCGATCATGCCGATCACAGTGCCCAGCAGGCCCAGCAAGGGAGCCATGGCCGCGATGGTACCCAGGGTATTGAGGAAACGCTCCAGATGATGCGCCACCACACGACCTTCGTCCTCGATGGCATCTTTCATCACCTCGCGGCTGCCGCTGACATTGCGCAGGCCGGCAGCAAACAGCTTGCCCAGCGGCGAATGGTTTTGCAGCAACTGCAACAATTCGGACGAGGCACCGGCACGGCGAAACTCCGCTACCGTCTGCGCCAGTAACCCTTCCGGTACGATCAGCGAGGCGCGCAAACTGAATAGACGCTCGAAGATGATGGCCAGCGAAATGACCGAGGCCAGAATGATGGTCCAGATCGGCCAACCGGCCGCTTCAACAATTGACCACACGAAACATTCTCCAAAGCTGTAGCGAAACGCTAAACTTTAGCGGTTGCCAGACTTCTCGGCAACCATGGCCCACGATCTAAGCGCGGCAAAAAATGCCATTTCGCAAGTCTGTGCAAGAATATCCGCTAAGTTTTGATTTTCTAAGGAAAATTTGATGACATCCACAGATGCTGTGGATAACTTTGTTGATAAGCTTGTGCACAGCCGGGCGAAACTTAGCTCCGAAGCCCTTTCCACCTGATTGCCCGCATTTTGCACAACTCGCTCAGGCCTTTGTTTTTTAACATAATTTTATTCAGCATATAAATACACTCTCCCGTTTTGTCTAACAATTTACCGTCGACAAAAACCGGATATTTTTCTGTGGATGACTTGACAAGCATGAATTTCAATAGCAAGGCCAATGATGTCATCAGTGTTTCTTCCCTCAACCGCATGGTGCGCGACCTGCTGGAATCTGGTTTGCCACCAATGTGGATTGGCGGGGAAATATCCAACCTGACGCTGGCAGCATCCGGCCATGCCTATTTCTCGCTCAAGGACGCGGGCGCGCAGATCCGCTGCGTCATGTTCCGCCACAAACTATCCCTGTTACCATTTCGCCTGGCAGAAGGCATGCAGGTTGAACTCAAAGGACTGGTAACACTGTACGAGGCACGCGGCGATTACCAGATCAACGTCGACACCATGCGCTCCGCCGGGCTGGGCCGCCTGTATGAAGCCTTCGAAAAACTGAAGAACAAGCTGCAGGCGGAAGGCCTGTTCGATACAGCACGCAAGCGCCCTCTCCCGCCCCACCCGGCCGCCATCGGCATCGTCACCTCCCCAGCGGCTGCCGCACTGCGCGACGTGGTCACGACACTGGGGCGACGCATGCCCAGCATTCCGGTCATTCTCTATCCCGCCCAGGTACAGGGCGAAAGCGCAGCACGCCAGATTGCTACCGCTATCGAACAGGCTTCGGCCAGGCAAGAGGTTGAAGTGCTGATCGTCTGCCGAGGCGGCGGCAGCATTGAAGACTTGTGGTCATTCAATGAGGAAATCGTTGCCCGCGCCGTGGCAGCATCTCGCATCCCCGTCGTCAGCGGTGTTGGCCACGAAACCGACTTCACCATCTGCGATTTTGTTGCCGACCAACGCGCCCCCACCCCCACGGCGGCGGCAGAGCTGGTTTCGCCCAGCCAGGAACAATTGCGACAGCAGCTGGAACAAGGTAAGCGCGGTCTGGAACGTGCACTGGGGCGACTGCTGGTTGATAAATCCCAGCGGCTGGATTATCTGGCGCGCCGGCTTAACCATCCAGGAGACACCTTGCGGCGCCAGGTTCAGAGCCTGCATCAGGCAAAGAGTCGGCTGCAGCGCGGCCTGGACAGCCTGTTTGCGCGCCGCCACTTCAGCCTGCAACTGGCAAACAGCCAGCTGCAACGCCACCAACCGCAGCTGGCACAACAGCAAGGACAACTCAGCCAGCTGGGCAGGCAGTTGCAGCGGGCCATGCGCCAGACACTGCAGCAAAGACAGCAATCCCTGCTGCACTATGGCAGCACGCTGCAGGCGATGAATCCGGAGGCGGTCCTGAGCCGGGGTTATGCCATCGTGCAGAAAAGCGATGGCCACGCGGTGAAATCGCCGCAGGAACTGCTTAATCAGGAAAGGGTGCTGTTACGCTTGGCAGAAGGTGTAACCGAGGCCGTGATTGATCATCCACAAGGGGCACAGCCCGAACTGCCCTTCTGACAGCAGGCAGCCAAACCATGGCTTGACAGAGATTGGCTTTTTGCCGAGCATACAAATCAAACAACTGTTTGAAAAATGCAACCATGAAGCCATCCCCACGCCTGCTCAAAACCCTGATCAATCTGTGGCCTCCCTTTCTCGGGGCAGGCATCAAGGTTTGTCACATTGCCGCCGACTGGAAGCAGATTGATGTCCGGCTGCGCCTGGGTCTGACCAACCGCAATTATGTCGGGGTGCATTTTGGCGGCAGCCTGTACTCCATGACCGATCCGTTTTTCATGCTGATGCTGATGCAGTCGCTGGGTCGCGACTATGTGGTGTGGGACAAGGCAGGTGCAATCGAATATCACAAGCCGGGCAAGGGTGTGGTGAGCGCCTGCTTCAGCCTGCAGGAAAACCAGCTGCAAGACATCCGCCAACGCACTGCGGGTGGGGAAAAGTACTTGCCAGAGCTGAAAGTGGATATCCGCGACGAAACCGGCGACATTGTAGCCACCGTAAACAAAACCTTATATGTACGACGTAAAAAAGGCCGCTGAGCGGCCTTTTTTTGATGGGCAATCGCCAACAGAAAGATCAGTCGACAAAACCACAGAATACTTCACGCATCATCTTCAGTACTTCCAGCGTCCGGATATCGCCAACGCGGTAATAAACCCGATTGGCATCTTTGCGCGTCCGGAGAACCCCTTTGTCCCGCATGATCGCCAGATGCTGGGAGATATTGCTCTGCGAAGTCCCCACCTGCTCCACAATGTCCTGCACACTGACTTCCTGATCGCCCAATACCGAGATGATCTTCAAGCGCAAGGGATGTGACATTGCCTTCATTGCCCGCGAGGACTGTTCGATCTGGTCATCGTTGAACAGCAAGCTCTGCTCCTAAGTAGTTTGCAATGCGTATTTATATTGGTTTGACTACGGTACAATACTAACTAAAAAAATCAATACCATCAAGAATTTCTAATATTCTGATTGTGGACATCATGACAGCTATCACACCCGTTTTACTCCTTATTCTCGACGGCTTCGGACACCGGCTGGAAGGTGACGACAATGCCATCCTGCATGCCAACACCCCCACCTGGGACGCCCTGAAACAGCAGTATCCCTACGGCGTGATTGATGCCTCCGAAGGCTTCGTCGGCTTGCCCAAAGGACAGTTCGGCAATTCCGAAGTGGGTCACCTTAATATCGGTGCCGGTCGGATTGTCCAACAGGATATCAGCCGTATCGACTGCGATATCGACGAAAACCGCTTCGACCAGAACCCGGTGCTGCAGCAGGCCATCCAGCAAGCCAAAGGCTCGGCGCTGCATGTGATGGGACTGCTGTCGGACGGCGGCGTCCACAGCCACGAAAATCACATCTTTGCGCTGATCCGTGCCGCCCAGGCTGCCGGCGTACCGCATATTTACGTGCACGCCTTCCTTGATGGCCGCGACACCCCGCCGCGCAGTGCCGAAACCTATCTCAAGCGCCTGGATGACATGCTGACCAGTTGCCCATCTGCGCGTCTGGTATCGGTCACCGGTCGCTACTGGGCAATGGATCGCGACAAACGCTGGGAACGCGTAGAGCCCGCCTACCGCCTGCTGGTGGAGGGAGAAGGCCTGTACCATGCCGACAGCGGCCTGCAGGCACTCGCCGCAGCCTATGCGCGCGATGAAAACGACGAATTCGTTGCGGCAACCGGCATCGGTGCACCAGTCAAGATGCAGGATGGTGACGTAGCCATCTTCATGAATTTCCGTGCCGACCGCGCACGCCAGCTCACCACCGCGCTGACCGACCCAACCTTCAATGGTTTTAACGCGCGTCAGCCCAAACTGGGGCAGTTCGTCACCCTGACATCCTACGGCGAGGCCTATAGCAACCCGGTAGCTTATGCGCCGCAAAAGATCAGCAATGGCTTTGGCGAATACCTTGCCAGCCGGGGCCTGACACAGCTGCGTATTGCCGAAACCGAGAAATACCCGCACGTCACTTATTTCTTCAATGGTGGTGAAGAGCAGGTATATCCCGGCGAAGACCGCATCCTGGTGCCATCGCCCAAAGTCGCCACTTACGATCTGCAGCCGGAAATGAATGCACCGCAAGTTACCGACCACATCGTGGAAGCCATTGCCTCCGGCAAGTACCAGGCCATCATCTGCAATTACGCCAATGGCGACATGGTGGGCCATACCGGCAAGTTCGATGCTGCCGTCAAGGCCGTGGAAACGCTGGACGCTTGCGTCAAGCGCTGCGTGGAGGCCATGCAGGCCGCCGGTGGCGAAGTATTGATCACGGCGGACCACGGTAATTGCGAGCAGATGTACGATGCCGCGCATCACCAGCCGCATACCCAGCACACCCTGGACAAGGTGCCTTTCTTGTATGTAGGCCGTAAGGCTCACATCAAGGATGGCGGTGCGCTGCGTGATATCGCCCCATCCCTGCTGGCCATCATGGGCCTGCCACAGCCAGCGGAAATGACTGGCCGCTCGCTGATCGACTTCGAGTAAGACCACACGCCGGCCTGCCATGCAGGCCGGCAATGAGGCTGCTCAGCCTGCTGCAGCCTGTTATCATGCTGGCAACAGGTGTAATCCGAAGCGAAGATGGAATGAAACCGATATTGCTGCTAGCCCTGCTGGCTGGCGCGGCCCAGGCCGCCCCCTCCCCTGCCTCCCCGCCCTTGTCCACTGCACCACAGCAACAGAACCTGCAATCGGTCCGCAAGGAAATCGACAGCCTGAAAAAAGACTTGGCCCAGAAGCAGGTGGTACAGCAGGAAGCCAAATCCGCCATTCAGGAATCAGAACAAGCAATTGCCCAAACCAGTCAGGCCATTGCCAAGCTGGAAAACAAGCAGAACAACTCCGCACAGCAATTGGCAGAACTGCGCCAGCAAGTGCAGACAACCGTGCACAAACTGGCAGAAACTCGCCAACGCGTGGCGCAGATGCTGGCCAGGCAATACAAGAGTGGCGATCACGATGCCATGAAGCTGATGCTTAATGCGGATGACCCGAATCAGACTTCACGCGACATGGTGTACTACCAGCACATCACCAAGGCGCAGCAGCAGATGGTGACCCAGTTGATCAGCCACCAGCATGAACTGGAAGCACTGACCTTCCAGCTGGAACAAGAGCTGGCACGGCTGGATGCCTTGTCCAGCCACAAAAATCGGGAAAAGAATGCCTTGCTGAACAACAAGTCCAGCAAGCAGGCGCAACTGAGCAAACTATCCGGTGAAATCCAGGCGGGACAAAGCCGGCTGGGCAAGTTGCAGGAAGATGAAAAACGCCTGACCAACCTGATTGCCCAGATCAACCAGGAAATCGAACGCCGCCGCAAGGAAGCCATCCGCAAGGCGGCAGAAGAACGCAAGGCCCGTCAGGCTGCTGCGCTGGCAGCGAAAAAGGAAAACGAACGCCGACGCAAGCTGGCCGAAAATGCCCGCAAGCAAGGCAAGCCGGTACCAGAGGTCGCCAAGAAATCGGTACCGGTGCCACAAGACAAGCCGGTGGAAGAGGTAGCCGACAGCAGCGCCGCCGGGAAGGCGTTTACCAGTCTGCAAGGCCGCATGAAGATGCCGGTATCCGGACAACTGGCAGGGCGCTTTGGCAGCGCACGCAGCGAAGGCACATCGTGGAAAGGCGTTTTCATCAAGACAGCCCCCGGCCAGCCAGTGCATGCAGTCGCAGACGGCAACGTGGTGTATGCTGATGCGCTACGCGGATTTGGCAATGCCGTGATCCTGGACCATGGCGGCAATTACCTGACGGTGTACACCGGCCTGTCGTCCATCGGCAAGGGCGTGGGCAGCACAGTGAAAGCCGGCGAAACACTTGGCAACACTGGCGCACTGGACAGCGGCGAATCCGGCCTGTACTTTGAAATCCGGCATATGGGACGACCTCTCAACCCGCAAACCTGGGTACGTTAAGCCACCCGCGGTATCGGAGACCAACACACAACATGACTAGTCATCGCATGAAAAAAATTGCCTGGCTTGCCGCTGGCGCACTGGCCGGCGGCGCCCTTACCCTCAGCGTGCAGGCTTTTGCCGGCAAAGAGCCTACTACCCTGCCGCTGAACGAGTTGCGTACTTTTGCTGAAGTATTCGGCCGTATCAAGCAGGATTATGTCGACCCGGTCGATGACAAAAAGCTGATCACCGAGGCCATCAAGGGCATGCTCAGCGGGCTGGATCCGCATTCCGACTATATGGATGCCGATGCGTTCAAGGAGTTGCGCGAAGGCACCCAGGGTGAGTTTGGCGGCCTTGGCATAGAAATCGGTGCCGAAGACGGCCTGGTGAAAGTGGTATCCCCGATCGAAGATACCCCGGCACAGAAGGCCGGCATCAAGAGCGGTGACCTGATCATCAAGATCGATGACACCCCGGTACGTGGCCTGTCGCTCAACGATGCCGTCAAGCGCATGCGTGGCAAACCCGGCAGCAAGGTCACGCTCACCATTGCCCGCAAGAACGAAACCAAGCCACTGGTCTTTGCCATCACCCGCGCCATCATCAAGACCAAGAGCGTGAAATCCAAGTTGCTGGAACCTGGCTACGGCTATGTGCGCATCACCCAGTTCCAGGAGCACACCACCGAAAACCTGGCTGAAGCAGTAGCCAGCATGACCAAGCAAAACAAACAGCCGCTCAAGGGCCTGGTACTTGATCTGCGTGACGATCCGGGTGGCCTGTTGACCAGCGCCGTCGGGGTATCCGCTGCCTTCCTGCCCAAGGATGCGCTGGTGGTGTACACCGAAGGCCGCACCGCCGATGCCAAGATGAAGCTGACTGCCTCGGCACAGAACTATGGCCGCCCCGGCATGCCGGACCCGCTGTCCGTGCTGCCGCAGGAAACCCACAAGGTACCGCTGGTGGTTCTGGTAAACGGTGGCTCGGCGTCCGCATCTGAAATCGTGGCTGGCGCCCTGCAGGATCACAAGCGCGCGGTATTGGTTGGCACCCAAACCTTTGGCAAAGGCTCGGTACAATCCATTCTGCCGCTGGGCAGCGCTGGTGGCATCAAGCTGACCACTGCGCGCTACTTTACCCCGAGTGGTCGCTCCATCCAGGCCAAGGGTATCGTGCCGGATGTGGTGGTGGAAGACGCGACCGTGACCGCTGCCGACCAGGCACTGCGCGTGCGCGAGGCTGATCTGGAAAACCATCTGGCCAATCCGAATGGCGATGAAACGCCAAGCAAAGCGGCCAAGCCAGCCAAGTCAGCAACACCTCCTGTGATCAAACAGGAAGCGCCCAAGCCGCAGGATGACAAGAACGCCAGCCCGGAAAATCCGCGTGAGCCGAATCCGAAGCAGGATTACCAGCTGTCCCAAGGCTTGAACATCCTCAAGGTTCAACAAATCCTGATCAAACAGGGCAATTGATCCCGACCAAGACAGCCACCCTGCCATGTGCAGTGGTGGCTGTTTTCATTTCTGCCGGTAAAACACCGCTGGCAAAAGCCCTGCCCTTCCAGCCCTATTCCTGCTAGGCTTGTCGTTTCCGAAGTCCTTACCTGGCGGGAGCCAATCCAACAATGCTGAACCGGGAATTTGTCCTCTCCTTCCGTGAAGCCGCCCCCTACATCAATACCTTCCGTGGAAAAACCTTCGTGCTGGCAGTCAGCGGCGAAGCGGTGATGGAAGGCGGTTTTCATAATCTGTCGCAGGATATCAACCTGCTGGTCAGTCTGGGCGTGCGTGTGGTGCTGGTACATGGCATCCGCCCCCAGATCGAAGCCCTGCTCAAGCGCTTTGGCCTGAACCGGCTGTTTCACCGCGACCGACGAGTGACCGATGCCAGCACCATGGAAATCGTCAAACAGGCTTGTGGCGCCACCCGTCACGGCATCGAGGCGCAACTGTCGATGGGCATGCCCAACTCGCCCATGTTCGGCTCACACTTGCGCGTGGCCGGCGGCAACTTCATCACCGCCCAGCCGCTGGGCGTGCTGGATGGCGTGGACATGCAGTACACCGGCCAAGTACGCCGCATCGACGTGGACGGCATCAATACCCGGCTGAGTGCGGGTGAGCTGGTACTGCTGTCGCCGGTGGGCTATTCCGTCACCGGAGAAGCCTTCAACCTCACCATGGAAGAAATGGCCGCCCAGCTGGCGTCAGCACTCAAAGCGGAAAAGCTGATTTTTGTAATTGAAGGACGTGGCGTCACCAACGAGCTGGGCCAGCATGTCAGCTCGCTTACCGCCCAGCAGGCCGAAGATCTGCTGCAGGCAGGCCATCTGCAGCACGATGTCACGGCCTACCTGCCTTATGCCATCAAGGCCACCCGCGATGGCATTCCGCGTGCGCATCTGGTCAGCCACCACGAGGACGGCTCCTTGCTGGCGGAACTGTTTACCAATGGCGGCACCGGCACCATGATTGCCCGCGATGCCCTGGTGAAAGTACGCAATGCCAATGTGGATGATATCGGGGCCATCCTGAACCTGATCCGCCCGCTGGAAGAACAGGGCATTCTGGTCAAGCGCAGCCGCGAGCATCTGGAAATGGAAATATCGCAATATTCGGTGCTGGAACACGACGGCAAGATTTATGGCTGCGTGGCCATGCATGTGTTTCCCGAAGCAGGCATGGCCGAGTTGGCCTGCCTGGCCGTGGCACCGGAACGGCGTGAAGGCCGCTTTGGCGAAACCCTGCTCAAGCATGTGGAATACCAGGCACGCACGCGTGGCCTGAAAGCGCTGTTCGTGCTGACCACCCAGACCGCACACTGGTTTGTCGAGCGCGGTTTTGCCGAAGCCGGGCGCGGCCAGCTGCCACTGGCCCGACAGGCCTTTTACAATAACCAGCGTCGTTCCAAGATATTCGTCAAGCCACTGTAGAACTGTCACTGCCACATCGGCGGCATGGTTGGAAGGGTGTCATGGTTGTGACACAATACTGAAGTATATTCAGTTCAATTTTTGCAAGGATTAGCAATGGCCAGAAACGTCAATTGCATCAAGCTGGGCCGCGAGGCTGAAGGTCTGGACTTTCCGCCCCTGCCGGGCGAGCTTGGCAAGCGTGTATATGAAAATGTCTCCAAGGAAGCCTGGCAAGGCTGGCTGCGTTATCAGACCATGCTGATCAACGAAAACCGTCTGAGCCTGGCCGATGCCCGTGCCCGCCAATACCTGGCAGCACAGCTGGATGCCTACTTCTTCGGTCAAGGTGCCGATGCACCGGCAGGCTACACGCCACCGCAGCAGTAATTGTTTCAAGCCCTCCTTCGCGAGGGCTTTTTTGTCCTCACACCTCATCATCATTGGCGCGAAACCGTATGTCACAAACCCACGAGTTGCTGCTTAACCGTGAACTGGGCCTGATCGAATTCAACCGCAGAGTACTGGCGCAGGCCGAAGACCCAAGCCTGCCGCTGCTGGAGCGCCTGAAGTACCTGTGCATCGTCTCGTCCAACCTGGACGAATTCTTCGAAGTACGCATGGCCTGGCTAAAAGAAACCGCCCAGCTGACACCAGGACGTATTCTGGCCGATGGCTCCACGCCAGCCCAGATCATGGCGCGCATTTCGTCTGCCTCGCACGAGCTGGTACGCCAGCAATATGCAGTGATGAGTGATGTATTGTTTCCGGCACTACGTGAAGAAGACATCATTTTTCTGCGCCGTACCGAATGGACCGAACAACAGCAGCAATGGGTGCATGACTTCTTCAGCAACGAGCTGCTACCCATCCTCACGCCTATCGGGCTGGACCCATCCCATCCCTTCCCCAAGGTGCTGAACAAATCGCTCAACTTTGCCGTGGAACTGGAAGGACGCGATGCCTTTGGCCGCCAGTCCGACATCGCCATCGTGCAGGCCCCGCGTATTCTGCCACGGGTAATCAAGGTGCCGCCTGAAGTGTGCAATGGTCACCCGCACACCTTTGTCTTCCTGTCCTCCATTCTGCACTCCCATGTGCACGAGCTTTTTCTGGGCATGACGGTAAAGGGCTGCTACCAATTCCGCGTTACCCGCGACAGCGAGCTGACGGTGGAAGACGAAGACCTGAAAAACCTGCGCACGGCATTGCAAGGCGAATTGAACCAGCGCCAGTTTGGTGATGCGGTTCGACTGGAAATTGCCGACACCTGCCCGCCGCACATGGAAGAATTCCTGCTCACCCAGTTCAACCTGAAAAAGCAGGACGTCTACCGCGTCAATGGGCCGGTCAACCTGGTGCGCCTGATGCAGGTGCCCGATCTGGTCGACCGTCCCGATCTCAAATTCCCACCCTTTGTACCCTCCCTGCCCGACCAGCTGGGCAAGAAGCAACCGCTGTTCGAAGCCATCCGGAAGGGTGACATTCTGTTGCACCACCCCTTCCAGAGCTTCCAGCCGGTCATCGACATGCTGAACCTGGCGGCAACCGACCCGCAGGTGGTGGCCATCAAGATGACGGTTTACCGTACCGGTACCGACTCGGTGCTGATGGAATCGCTGATTGCCGCCGCCCGTGCTGGCAAGCAGGTAACCGTGGTATTGGAATTGATGGCGCGCTTCGACGAAGAAGCCAACATCAGCTGGGCCAGCCATCTGGAAGATGCCGGTGCGCACGTGGTATACGGCGTATTCGGCTACAAGGTGCACGCCAAGATGCTGATGGTGATCCGCCGCGAGGACAAACGCCTGCGCCGCTATGTGCACCTGGGCACTGGCAACTACCATCCGCGTACTGCCCGCTTCTATACCGACCTGGGCTTGCTCACCTGCAATGAAGACATCGCCAGCGATGTCAACGACATCTTCGTGCAGCTCACCGGCCTGGGCCGCGCCAGCCAGCTCAAACAGCTGTACCAGAGCCCGTTTACCCTGCACAGCCTGCTGCTCGACTCGATCGAACGTGAGATCGAACACGCTCAGCAAGGCCGGACAGCACAGATCATCGCCAAGATGAACGCGCTGCTGGAACCACAGGTGATTCATGCCCTGTACCGTGCCAGCCAGGCCGGGGTAAAGATCCAATTAATCATCCGTGGCGTGTGTGCACTGCGCCCTGGCGTGCCCGGCCTGTCGGAAAATATCACCGTGCGTTCGGTGGTGGGCCGCTTCCTGGAACACCCGCGTGTCTACTATTTCTATAACGACAAGCAGGAAAACCTGTACATCGCCAGTGCCGACTGGATGGGCCGCAACCTGTTCCGCCGCATTGAAACCTGCTCGCCCATTCTCGACCCCAAGGTCAAGCGCCGGGTGATCAAGGAAGCACTGCGCCTGTACCTGGAAGACAATGTCAACGCCTGGGACATGCAGCCGGATGGCAGCTACAAGCGCCGCGCCAGCCGTGGCAAAGAACGCTGCGCCCAGAACCTGCTGCTGGAAGAATACGCCCGTTAATTCTCCACGCCCGGCATGATAAGGTCAGACGGCCATCCGGTGGAACTTCCACCCGGTGGCCGTTTTCCTATGCTGCATTACTCGCAAAGGAAATTGTCTTGGAAATCCTGTTTATCTTGCTGGCCATCGTACTGATCGTGCTGGGTGTGGCCGGCACACTGTTCCCGGCGCTCCCCGGCCTGCCGCTGATGATGGGTGGCTTTCTGCTGCTGGCCTGGACTGATCAGTTTCAGCATCTGGGCAGCACTGCGCTATTGATCATGGCGGTGCTGACGATCGTGGGTCTGGCCATCGATTTTGTCGCCGGCCTTTTGGGTGCCCGCATGACCGGCGCCAGCAAACAGGCGCTATGGGGTGCGTTTATCGGCAGCATTGCCGGCCTGCCGCTCGGGCTGGTCGGCGTAATACTGGGGCCGCTGCTGGGTGCCGCCATTGGTGAACTGCTGGCCCGGCGCGATGCCTGGCAGGCTGGTCGCGTCGGCCTGGGCACACTGGCCGGTTTCCTGATCGGTACCGTCGCCAAGCTAGGCTGTGCCTGTGCCATGCTGGCTACCGCACTCTTTGCCTGGTTCTGGTAAAGGCAGGTACGGGCAGCACAGCGCATCCGCCCGGCATTTGGTAGAATCTAGCGCTTAACGATTATCTTCAGCAGGGTCCCTCATGGCTCAATATGTAATGTCCATGCTCCGCGTGAGCAAAGTGGTGCCGCCCAAGCGCCAGATCATCAAGGACATCTCGCTGTCCTTCTTCCCCGGAGCCAAGATCGGCCTCTTGGGTCTGAACGGTTCCGGTAAATCCACCGTGCTGCGCATCATGGCCAATGTGGATAAGGAATACGACGGCGAAGTGCAGCATCTGCCGGGCGTGAAAATTGGCTACCTGCCGCAGGAACCACAGCTGGACCCGGAAAAAACCGTGCGCGAAGAAGTGGAAAGCGGCATGGGCGATGTGATGGGCGCACAAAAGCGCCTGGAAGAAGTGTATGCCGCCTACGCCGAAGAAGATGCCGACTTCGACGCCCTGGCCGAAGAACAGGCCAAGCTGGAAGCCATCATCTCCGCCGGTGCCGGTGACAATGTACAACTGCAACTGGAACTGGCTGCCGATGCGCTGCGCCTGCCGCCGTGGGACGCCAAGATCGGCCCGCTGTCCGGTGGTGAAAAACGCCGCGTCGCCCTATGCAAGCTGCTGCTGTCCAAGCCGGACATGCTGCTGCTGGACGAACCCACCAACCACCTGGACGCCGAATCGGTAGAGTGGCTGGAACAATTCCTGGTGCGCTTCCCCGGCACCGTGGTGGCCGTCACCCACGACCGCTACTTCCTGGACAATGCCGCCGAATGGATTCTGGAACTGGACCGTGGCGAAGGCATTCCGTGGAAGGGCAACTACTCCAGCTGGCTGGAGCAGAAGGAAGAGCGCCTGGAGAAGGAAGCCAAGAGCGAAGGCGCGCGCATGAAGGCGATGAAGCAGGAACTGGAATGGGTACGCCAGAACCCCAAGGGTCGTCAGGCCAAGTCCAAGGCGCGTATTGCCCGCTTCGAAGAACTGTCCAGCTACGAAACCCAGAAGCGTAACGAAACCCAGGAAATCTTCATCCCGGTGGCCGAGCGTCTGGGTAATGAAGTGATCGAATTCGACGGCGTGTCCAAAGGCTTTGGCGACCGCCTGCTGATCGACAACCTGTCGTTCAAGGCACCGGCTGGTGCCATCGTCGGCATTATCGGCCCCAACGGTGCCGGTAAATCGACGCTGTTCAAGATGATTGCCGGTAAGGAACAGCCGGACTCCGGTACGGTGAAGATCGGCCAGACCGTGCAGATGGCCTTTGTCGAACAGAGCCGTGAAGGCCTGGAAGACGACAAGACTGTATTTGACGATGTGTCCGGCGGTGCCGACCTCTTGACCGTGGGCCGCTTTGAAATGTCCAGCCGTGCTTATCTGGGCCGCTTCAACTTCAAGGGTGCCGACCAGCAGAAGAAGGTTGGCATGTTGTCCGGTGGTGAGCGTGGCCGTCTGCATCTGGCCAAGACCCTGCTCAAGGGCGGCAACGTCTTGCTGCTGGACGAACCGTCCAATGACCTGGACGTGGAAACCCTGCGTGCGCTGGAGGACGCCTTGCTGGAATTCGCCGGTACCGTGTTTGTGATTTCCCACGACCGCTGGTTCCTGGACCGTATCGCCACCCACATCCTGGCGGCCGAAGGCGAATCGCAGTGGACGTTCTTTGACGGCAACTATCAGGAATACGAAGCCGACAAGAAAAAGCGCCTGGGCGAAGAAGGTGCCAAGCCCAAGCGTATCCGCTACAAGCCGATCATCCGCTGATCTGCCTGCCGCACAACAAAACCCCCGCTTGCGGGGGTTTTGTCATTCCACTACCCCAACCGCTCAGGACAGCTGGCTGTGCGAGCCGTCACACAAGGGCTGGCCTTCGCTCAGCTTGCAACCGCAAAAGTAAACCAGCCCGCTCTTGTCCGCCACGTACTCCACCGGACTAAAACAGGAGCCCGCATGATGACCATCACAGAACGGCTGTTTTTCGCTCTGCCCGCACGCACACCACCAATAATGCTTGCCAGCCTCTACTTCGACAGCGTAAGGAAAACTCTGCGGTGAAAACGGTTGCTCAGCCATTGCACACTCCTTGCAAAACTGCATCCGGGGCTTTCAGCTTAGAAGGCCATCTACACGAAAGCCAGCCCTCTGCCCGCCGCCAGGCATGCCGATGTTAGAATGACCGCCATGCAATCTCTTCTACGCCTTTGCTGCCTGCTTCTGCTGCTGAGCGCCTGCACGGCACTGCCGGACTATCCTGCTGCGCCAGCGGGGTTTTATCGCGTCCGCCCCGGCGACACCTTGTACCGCATTGCGGTGAACCATCATCAGAGCGTTGCTAATCTGGTGGCATGGAACAAGCTGTCAGACCCGGCCAGCATCAATGCCGGACAGTTGTTGCGCATCAGCCCAAGCAATACCGGCCAAGCTAAATCAACAGCCAGCGGCTCGGGTAAAACACCAGCCCCAGCAGCAACCCGCCCCGCCTCTGCCGTCATTGCCTTGCAATGGCCGGTACGCGGAACGCTGATAGGCAAGTTCAACGGCAACAGCAACAAAGGCATCGATATTGCCGGCAAGGCGGGCGATCCGGTACGCGCGGCTGCCAGTGGCACGGTGGCCTATGCTGGCAAGGGCATCCGTGCCTACGGCAATTTGCTGATCATCAAACATGGTAATGATTACCTGACTGCCTACGCCCACAACCAGACTTTACTGGTCAAGGAAGGCCAGGCAGTCAAGACTGGCGAGCAAATCGCTACGCTGGGGCATTCCGGTAGTAACCGCGACATGCTGCATTTCGAGTTACGCCGCCAGGGACAAGCCATCGACCCGCTAAGCGCACTTCCCCCTCAATAGCCCCGCTCACGCAGCACAAGCCCCTGCAACGGCAGTCCTTGAGCCAGAGCCTGCAAATTGGCGGCAATCTGCTCCATTGCAGCGGCAACCAGCGTCATGGCCGCTATATGGGGCGTCACCAGCACGGCTGGGTGGCTCCATAAGGGATGTACGCTCTCCAGCGGTTCTACTTCAAACACATCCAGCATGGCAAAACGCAGCTGACCGCTGTCCAGCAGCCCGAGCAGCGCCGCCTCGTCCAGTTGTTCACCGCGCCCGGCGTTGATCAGGCCGGCACCGCGCGGCAACAACGACAGCATGCGGCCATCCAGCAAACCACGCGTAGCCGGTGTGGACGGCAGCAGGTTGACCAGAATATCCGTGCGCGCCAGCAAGGCTGGCAGGCCAGCTTCGCCAACAAAATCTTCCACCCCCGGCAATTGCCGGCCACTGCGACTCCAACCCGCTACCGCATAGCCCATGGCCGCCAGAGACTGCGCCACGCGCCCGCCAATCTCGCCCAGGCCAAGCACCCCGATGCGCGTCTGGGCAGCGCTAGCCGCCACCACCGGTTGCCACTGCCGCTGTGCTTGCTGACGACGGTATTGCCCCATATGACGTTGCACATGCAATACCCCGTACAACACATACTCCAGCATTTGCTGCGCCATACCGGCATCCGTCAGCCGGATGACCGGCACGGCGGGATCCAGATCATCCCGTTTCAAAATACGATCCACCCCGGCCCCCAGCACAAAAACGGCTTGCAGCTTATCCATATTGCGAAAGAAACCCGCTGGCGGATTCCACACCACGGCATGCTCCACCCGGCTGGCGTCAATCTCCTCCGGCCAGCAGGCCAGCGCCTTACCCGGCAGTACCTGCTGCAAGGCGTCCCGATATGCAGCCATATCCTGCGGTGTATAGAGGTAAATCATCGGACTCTCCCAAAGGTAGCGACATCAAGCAGGCTGATCATGCATTGTAAATAATCACCACCGGCCAAGGCAGATTTTCCTGCGCGCACGCCAGCTGGATGGCTTTGCTGCACACGCAATGATTGCCCTGGCCCACGCATTGGGCCAAGATCACGGCTTGGCTTTCCGGAAGCAAACCCGCATGACCCGCTATCTATACCCATTCCTGCTGCTGGCAACCCTGAGCGCCTGTAGCACCCAGCCCGTCACCCCGCCAGGCAGCCTGCCCAGCTCCCCCGCCCTTCCCGCACCGGAAGCGGCATCCACACCTTCGGTAAGCCCGCCGGTGCTCCCGCCTCCCGTCGTCGCTACCCAACCTCCGCCCGTCGTACCGCCCGTCAAACCAGCGATCCTGAGCGAGAGTCAGGGACGCAGCATGCTGGAGCGCCTGCTGCCGCCGCATATCGCTGACCGCCAGGGTTGGAGCAAGGACATCATCTCGGCTTTCACCGCGCTGAAAATTCCGTACCGGCCCGATAACTTCTGTGCCGTCGCAGCGGTGATCGAGCAGGAATCCAGCTGGCAGGGCGACCCAACCGTGCCCAATCTGCCGGCTATTGTCTGGGGCAAGATTGGCGAGAGGGCCAATAAATACCTGGTACCGCTGCCCGTGGTGAAAGCTGCACTGCTCAAAACCTCGCCCAATGGCAAAAGCTATAAAGCGCGCATAGATAATCTGCGCACCGAGCGCGAGATGAACCTGCTGTTCGAAGACATGTCGGCAGAGGCCAGCAAGCTGGGCCTGCCAATGAATATGAAAAACCCCATTCGAACCGGAGGACCGATGCAGGTGAGCGTGGAGTTTGCCGAAGCCCATGTCAAAATCTGGCCCTACCCTTACCATACCGGCAACAGCATTCGCAACGACGTATTCACCCGCCGTGGCGGCATCTACTTCGGCACGGCCATCCTGCTGCAATACCCGGCCCCCTATCAGGACATGCGCTACCGCTTTGCCGACTTCAATGCCGGCCGCTACAGCAGCCGTAATGCTGCCTTCCAGGCTGCAGTCAGCCAGCTCACTGGCCGCAAGCTGGCACTGGATGGTGATTTGCTCAGCTATACCGGCAAGCAGGCAACGGGCAGCACCTACCAAGCCTTGCTGACCTTACGCAGCCGACTGGACATGAGCCAGGGAGAACTGGAGCGGGACCTGCAGCAGGAGAAAAGCAGCAACTTTGCTCAGAGCGAGCTGTACCGCAAGCTGTTTGCCCTGGCCGACCGGCAGGCAGGCAAGACCGTGGCGCGCGAGCGGATGCCGCAAATCGACCTGCACAGCCCCAAGATCAGCCGTAAGCTGACCACGCAATGGTTTGCCGATAAGGTGAATGTTCGCTATCAGGCCTGCATGGCACGGCAATAACGATGATCCGGCAAGCAGGCCACGCACGGCCTGCTTGCCGAATGGGAAGGGAAGACTAGTACGCCAGGAAAGAGCGCAAGAGGGAATCGGAAAAACGAAAAAGCCCAGTCTTGCGACTGGGCTTTTTCT
>NZ_JBMDJV010000022.1:0-89624 GCF_057809375.1 Aquitalea sp. FG25 | reverse complement strand
TGGGATGAATGATCATTATCATCCCCTCTATTTGGTAATCCTAAGGGTGTCATTACATTAACCCCAACTAAGGGGGAAGGGGGCTCCCCGGTAAGATTCAAACTAAGATATCCTAAAGATACCCTTAGTACTCTCTTTAGGTATTTCCTAAGGATTTCCTGAGTGATGGGATGAATGATCATTATCATCCCCTCTATTTGGTAATCCTAAGGGTGTCATTAAGGGGGGCAATAGCTATCTTTTCGGCGTTATGGACCAGCCCCTTCGGAATGCCTACGATAGATAACATCATCAGACAGGGAGTGACCCAAAATTCTCTTGGTCAAAATCTTGTCTATCCCCTGTCGTTCCAGTAGAGGTCAATGCCTAGCGCCCATTGTCACCTGGAGGTAACGACAAGTCGAATACCTGGATAACTTCAGGATATCCATCGGCATCTCTTGCCGCATCCTGTTGCCAGTCTCTGGGCTGGTCACTGAGTTCTCCCTCCGCAGTACCTCCCCGCTTTTCGCCGGTCTTAATCTTTACTCAATCATCCCGCTTTGTTGAATCCGTTTGATGCCGCATCAGTGCCCCATGGGTGGCGGGCTGATGGCTGACACGGAGGCAGCTTCACGCGGGTTCACCAAATAAGGAAACTACAATGAAACGTACCCGTAATGGTCGTTCCCTACTGTTCACTGTCAATGATGTACCAACTGCCAAGTTGTTGCTCCTAGGCTTTACCGAAGACGAAGTAGACATCATCCATAAAGTTCGCCGTGTCCTGCCGTACGAGAAGGACTCCAAGACTCCTAGCCTGGATGCTCGGAAGCTGTGGGAGAGGATCGGTAAGCCCTATAGCCGATTCAATGCGTGGGCTGAGTCCTACGTCAAACCCAAATTGGTATCGGGTACTTTTGCAGAAATTTCTGTAAAAGGGTCAGTCACTACGGGACGCCCACGTACCGACTACATCTTGAGCCGCGATCTTGCAGCCAGTCTTGCCATGCAGGCCAACACCAGTGAGGGAGAACACATACGTAGCTACTTCTTGTTGATGGAACGTGCTGTTGTGCGTCTCGCTGACTACAACCCGATCCGAGCCAGTCAGATCGTCGCGACTGACAATGCGTTGACTAATGCCACCCTGAAAATAGCAGGTGACCAACTGAAGGCAGGGATCATCACCCACCTTGAAGTCAGATCAACTGCAACAAAGTTGGAATGCCACATCAAGAGCCTTGCCAGTGAAATCATCACAGGCTGTCCTGCTGGTGAATGGAGGGTGATTCTTGGCTGTGGCCGTGGTATCCGTGATGTGCTAGAGCCTGCAGACCTGAACCTCTATCGCAGCTGCTATGAAATGCTGGTGGGGCTGGTTGTGGCAGGCATCACTGCTGATGATGAGCTGATCAAAATGGTGTCACCCATGTTCGGTAACAGGATCGATGCTGATAGCTACTTGGCTGGCTGTGATCCTTGCGAAAGCATCGCGGCATAACGCGCCACTGTTGTCCGCTTGAAACGACGAAGGACACCGTTTTGGTGTCCCTCCAGTTCTGTCTTTTTGTAACAAATAAAATATCTATCTTGAAGCAAATATTCACACTTGGGGATGTTGCCACGTTTGGAACGTATACCGATTCTACCCAACTTACATAAGGAGGTGCCGCTGCATGAAAACCGGTAAAATGCAAAAGTCATTCATGCGGGGGCATCGTAATGAAGAATCCATCAGAGCAGCTATCAGGTATCCTTGAAGATTTCTATTTCTTCGACACTATCGAAGGAATTGAGTCAATGCCTGGCTATGTGCGTAGGGTTGATAGTAGTGTAGATAAATTTGATGACATCATTGGTTGGTATCATCTGAAAGACAAAATACAGATTTCCTGTCAGAAAAAAGACTGCAATACCCGCCATGGTCGTGGCTATTTGATTCGGATTGTTTCCGGTGGAGTGACAAACATCGGCCATGTCTGTGGGGAAAAATTTGATCCGGAGAATTTTATTGTTCGTGAAAGAATGGCTAAGAATAAAATTCGTCACATGGAGCAAGTGCGTTATGTGACATCACTTAAAAATGATGAGAGGCTCTATTGGGGTATTGTTGAGCAGATTGAGCTGGCAGGGAGAAGGTTAATGAATAAAAAGGGCCGATTCAAGACGAGTATTGAAAATGGTGAGAAAATATTCGGCACGCTTATAAGCATGGCAAAGAAAGAAAGTTATACGGTCACCCGATTAAGAACTTTGACAGATGAGGAGTTTAAAGAGGTTAAGAAATTTCAGGAGCGTCCTTCGCGCACCTTCTACGAGGAGATTGGGAAGATTACCAATGGCGCTTGCTTTGCCACTGATGAAGCTTCTATTTATCTTTCAGCCAAAAAAGCAGCCACTAGCCTGCGTAATATTGAAGTAGATAAAAGCACTACTGACGAATTGCTTAAGGTGGCAAATGCGGTTCGCGATATTCCAATAATGCTAGAAAAGCTGGCAGCAGCTGATGCTGAGTTCGATGCATTTTCAGCTAGTGAGAATAATATGCAACTGTTAGCTTATATTGTCTAGAAGTTGTGTAATGTTTATCTGATGGGGATATATAAGGTAGCCCCATCACAGCACTCCTTTGTTCATCACTCTAGCTACCTCTACAAGATGTTCGACATCATCCAGACTGGCGGCTGCTTGCAGGTAGGTCTTCCCTGCCTCAGTCTTCATTGACTGGCCCATCAGTTCGGCTATGCGTTGTTCCAAGACACCCGCACGGTGGCAGCGAGTGATGGCTGCGTTGCGGTGGGAGTGGAACACCAGCTTCTTGCCCTCAGCATCTAGCAGTAACTCCGGGTGATGTTCGAGCATGTAGCGCCGGTACGCTGTGGACATCGCCCCAGAGTCACCACGGTACTTCTCATTGCTGGCGAAGAGGTGTGGATCAGGTTGCCAGCCTTTGGGCCACATAGGAGTGGGGACAAAGCGGCGTGACTCTTTGGTCTTTAGGGTTCTGCGTTCGTTGTCCTTCACCCGAATACCTACGACCTTGCCACCTTGCGTAATAAAGTCCTCCGGTTGCAGCCCCAGAATCTCATTCAGCCGCATCCCTGTGAGTGCTGCGATGACGATCGCTTGGCTCAGTGCCGGGTTGTTGGCTTCATCCTTTATACAGTGCTGGATCAACTGCTTGGTTTGCTCTGGCCTGTAGGCCCCACGGTCACTGCCATCCTCCTTCAGGGACATCATGCGGGTTAGCTCATTGCTGCCAATCCGCTTGGTCTCTGCTCGTTTCATCACTGCTTTGCAGACGCTGATGTACTTATTGATGGTGACCGCATTGTTATCGTTATCAACGAAGGCATCCTGCAGGCTCTCCCAGTCGGCAAGGCTGCGATTGGCACAGTCAGTTGAGCCATTCCATGCGCTCTTCATGGCATTGGTGATTGATCGGGCGTACTCCCGGTTATTCCTCTCAGTCATCGGCTTCCAGCGACCTGCCTTAAGGTTTGCTTGTGCGTACTCCTCGAACAAGGTGAGGAAGGGGACTTCAGGATGTGAGGCTGCCACAGGGGCCGCATAGGCTGGCAGTGTTGGTACTGGGGCTGGCTCATCCTGCTTAGCTAGTTCCATCAGTTGACTGAGGCTTCCCGTCTCGTGGGCCTGCTGCTGGGCCTGCAAGACCACCATGTGTGCTTGTGCCTCCATACGTGCGCTGGAGAACTCTGGGCCGGTGGCATAGCGGATGATGCTCTGGCAGTTCTTGATGCCGGGAGTGATATCAGCAGGGGAGAGCAGGCCCTCATTAAGCGATGCCTGGGCCATCTCACGGATGATTTTCTTGTAGGAATCCATACTGGATACTTTAACTGTTTTGACTGAAGTCAGGGCTGCGAACAGTTTTGCAAGGCGAGCCGATGCCAAAGCTAGATCGGAGGTCTGCAGTGAGAGCTTGATACAACAGGGTTTGGAGCCTAGAAGGCGAGTGATGCGCGAATAAATCCTGAAGCGGATGAAAAAATTATCGCCGGAGTCGGGGTACTTCTTGGGCGTAGGTACACGTTTAGGTACACAAACAGGTACACAAAGTGTTCTGGCAAAGCGAGGCCTAGATTTGTATGCTGCATCTAAGTCATTGATATTGTTGGCGCACCCGAGTGGGATCGAACCACTGACCTTCAGCTTCGGAAACTGACACTCTATCCAACTGAGCTACGGGTGCGCTGTGGTGTTGCGGTAAAGCAGGGCGGATCATAGCGCAAAGGGCATGTCCGAGTCCAGTGTATGGTTTTTGCCTTGCTTCGCGGCTTACCGTATAATCCCATCCCATCTTAATTGTCATTTTTTTCAGGCGAGGCTCGAATGAGTAATGAGAACGGAATGGCTCCCGGTCAGATCATCAAGGTCCTGGTTGGCGTCGTTGTTGGTCTGGTAGTGGCGATCTGGTTGCTGGCCAAGCTGGCGACCGGTGGTTACAACGTTGATGCCGAAGTCATGACCAAGGAGGCTATTGCTGCTCGTCTGAAACCGGTGGGTGAAGCCAAGGTTAGCGATGCCCCTCCGGGAATGCGCACTGGCGAGCAGGTGTTCAAGGCAATCTGTATTTCCTGTCACGGTCAGGGTTTGGCTGGTTCGCCCAAGTTTGGTGATGCCGGTGCCTGGGGCCCGCGTATTGCCAAGGGTTGGGATATGCTGACCCAGCATGCGCTGCAAGGCTTCAATGCCATGCCGGCCAAGGGTGGCGCGGCTGACCTGACCGATGATGAAGTAAAGCGTGCGGTTGCCTATATGGGTAATGCCGGTGGTGCCAAATTCACCGAGCCTCCGGTGGGTGGCGCAGCGGCTGGTGCTGCGGCTGATCCGGCCGTTGTCGGCAAAAAGATTTACGAAAGCGTGTGCGTTGCCTGCCACGGTAGCGGTGCTGCCGGTGCGCCGAAGTTTGGCGATAAGGCTGCCTGGGCTACCCGTACCCAGGTTGGTATGGATGAGGTGGTGAAGATTGCCACCAAGGGCCTGAACGCGATGCCGCCCAAGGGTGGTTTCGGTGGTAGCGATGCAGAATTCCGTGCTGCTATCGAATACATGGTGAACAGCTCCAAGTAAGTCTGGAGTGTTTCCACAGAAAACGCGCTGCTTGCAGCGCGTTTTTTTATAGCGGTACGCTGGGCTGCGTCAGCAGTTTAGTCTTCGGAGGGTTTGGCGGTTTTTTCTGCCAGCATGGCGGTCAGGCTGGCCAGCCGTGATTTACCCTCGCTTTTGCTGACGACGGGTTCTGCGCCCGGTCGGCCGAAATGGCGCAGATCGCTGCCATCTATTTCGGCGATGAAGCGTGAAGGCTCGACAAACTGCCATTCCCCGGCTCGGCGGCGTTTTACGCAGTAGCTCAGCGTGAGCATGCGTTGGGCGCGGGTAATGCCCACGTACATCAGTCGTCTTTCTTCCTCCACCATGCCGTTATCTACCGATTCGCTGTGTGGCAGAATGCCTTCCTCGGTGCCTACCAGGAAAACATAGGGGTATTCCAGGCCTTTGGAGGCATGCAGGGTGGACATTTTTACCGCGTCGACTTCGCCTTCATCCCGCCCTTCCAGCATGGTGATCAGGGCGATGGTCTGCGACAGCTCGATCAGGTTCTTGCCATCGGCCTCGCCCTTCTTGGCCAGCCATGCCACCAGCTCCAGCACGTTTTTCCATTTGGTTTCGGCAATGCGCGGGCTGTCCTCGCTGTCATACAGCCAGGCTTCATAATTGATGGCCTTGACCAGTTCCATGGCCAGTTCACCGGCCGGTTCGCGGGTGACCCGGTATTGCAGGCGGTTGATGAACTCGCAGAACTGGCTGAGCGGCTCCAACTGTGCGCTTTGTACCTGCACGCGAAAGCCCGGTTCGAAGGCGCTGGCAAACAGGCTTTTGCCGCACTGCCCAGCCCAGCCGCCCAGTTTTTCCAGCGTTCCGGCACCCACACCGCGCTTGGGGGTGGTGACGGCGCGGATGAAGGCCGGGTCGTCGTCCGGGTTGGTCAGCAGGCGCAGGTAAGCCAGCACGTCTTTGATTTCCGGTTTGTCGAAGAAGCTTTGTCCGCCGGCCATCTGGTAGGGAATACGCTGATTGCGTAGGGCCTGCTCAAAAATGCGGGCCTGGTAATTGCCGCGATAGAGGATGGCGTAGTCCTTGAACTCGGTGTGGTATTCAAACTTGTGCGCCATCAGCCGCTGCACCACCAGTTCGGCCTCGTGCTCTTCGTCCTTGCATTGCACCACGTGGATTGGTTCGCCCAGGCCCAGTTCGCTCCACAGCTGCTTTTCAAACAGCTTGGGGTTGTTGGCGATTACCGCGTTAGCCGCGCGCAGGATGCGGGCGGTGGAGCGGTAGTTCTGTTCCAGCTTGATGATGCGCAGCTGCGGGTAGTCCTGCTGCAGCAGGCGCAGGTTTTCCATATTGGCCCCGCGCCAGGCGTAGATGGACTGGTCGTCATCGCCCACGGCGGTGAACTGGCCACGGACACCGGCCAGCAGTTTCACCATCTGGTACTGGCAGGTATTGGTGTCCTGGTATTCGTCGATCAGCAGGTAATGCAGCTTGCCCTGCCATTTGAGCAAGATCTCCGGGTGGGTCTTGAACAGTTGTACCGGCAGGCGGATCAGATCGTCAAAATCCACCGCCTGATAAGCCGTCAGCGTGTCCTGATAGGCCAGATAGGTGCGGGCGCAGATACTTTCCCACTCCCCTTGTGCTTCTACCAGCATCTGGTCCGGGCTTTTCAGATCGTTTTTCCACAGCGAAATCTGGCTTTGTACCTTGCGCACTTCGTCCTTGTGCGTGCTTTTGAGGATGTCGGCGATGATCTTGCCGGCATCAAAAGCATCCAGGATGGAAAACTGCGGCTTGTAGCCCAGATGGGTGGCTTCTTGCCGCAGGATCTGCATGCCCAGCGAGTGGAAGGTGGATACGGTAATGCCACGGATTTCCTGGGCGGTGAGCAGCTTGCCCACCCGTTCCAGCATTTCGCGTGCTGCCTTGTTGGTAAAGGTGATGGCGGCGATATGGCGGGCGGGGATATTGCCGTGGCGGATCAGGTGGGTGATCTTGAAAGTAATGACGCGGGTTTTGCCAGAACCGGCTCCCGCCAGCACCAGCAATGGGCCGTCAAGGTGATGGATTGCTTCGCGTTGCGGTGGATTGAGCTGTGGTGCGGACATGGATGGAGTTCCGGCGGTGAGGCTTGGCCGTTGCAGCCTGCGGGGCGGCTGCGTGCGGCGTAGCATCGTGGTAACCAAGGCCGTGCATTGTAGCATGCGGTATCATGAGACTATCCGTGGTCGGTCGAAACATGGCCTGCCGCATTGTCAGAGGTGAAGATGGCAACATACGCAATCGGTGATATCCAGGGCTGTTTCGGCCCGTTCCAGCAATTGCTGCGCCTGATCGATTTCAATCCGGGCAAAGACACGTTGTGGCTGACCGGTGATCTGGTCAATCGTGGTCCGGAGTCCCTGCAGGTGCTGCGCTGGGTATTCCAGCAGCAGGACAGGGTGCAGATCGTGCTGGGCAATCACGACCTGCATTTGCTGGCCGTGTCAGAAGGTTTTGGCAAGCTGCACCGCAGCGATACCGTGGATGACATTCTCAATGCTGCCGACGGCAAGGTGCTGCTGGACTGGCTGCGCTGTCAGCCATTGATGATTGCCGAGCACGGTCATGCCATGGTGCATGCCGGCCTGCTGCCGGAGTGGAGCATAGACCGGGCCTTGCGCCTGGCCGAGGAGGTGGAGGATGGCCTGGCCGGTCCGTATTACCGCGAGTTCCTGTCGCGCTTGTATGGCAACAAGCCCACCCGCTGGTCGGATGAACTGAAGGGAGCTGAGCGTCTGCGTGTGATTGTCAATGCCATGACCCGCATGCGCTTCATCACGCGGGACGGAGAGATCGATCTGGCCTACAAGGGCGAGCGCGATGGCGCGCCAGCCAACTTGATTCCCTGGTTCGAGGCTAAGGGGCGGCGCAGCAGTCATACGCCCATCATTTGCGGCCACTGGTCGGCACTGGGCCTGCATATTACCGAAGACATCCTGTCTATCGACAGCGGCTGCCTGTGGGGCGGTAGCCTTACTGCACTTCGGCTGGAGGATAGGCAGGTATTTTCGCTGCCGTGTCCGGTGTATCGGGAAGTGGTAGCCTGAGCCCCAGGCAAACTTCTCGAAATGCCCGTTCCGACAGGGCGAAGCGGGTGGTCAGCTCGCCTTCGCCCGCCTTGAGCGGCTGGCCGTAGGTCAGCGCCACTTCAATGGCTGGCTGCGCCAGAATCAGCTTGATGCTCTGCCAGAAGGTGGTGTCACCGGCATAGGCTGGCGCAGTGGTCAGGCTGCCGTCCGGCAGCTGGTAGCGCATGGATACCGGCTGTACCGTGCTGCGTGAGGGCAGGGCTGCTTCAAACAAGGAGGCCTTGAATGGCAGGATACCGCTGCCATCCGAGGTGGTGGCCTCCGGAAACACTGCCATGCAGCTGCCCTTGCCCAGCGCATCGGCCAGCAACTGGTTCACCCGGCTGGCATCACGGCGATTGCTGCGGTCGATAAACAAGGTGCCGCCAGCATTCACCACCCAGCCTATCAGCGGCCAGGAGCGGATTTCACGTTTGGCAACAAAGCGCGACACGGTGCAGCTGCTGAGCACAAAAATGTCCAGCCAGGATACGTGGTTGGCCACCAGCAGGGTATTGGGCGGGTAGAAGCCGGGATTCACCCCCTCCACCCGCACCGTGATGCCGAGAATCTTCAGCAGATGCCCGGACCAGCGGCGTGTCACCACGGCCCGCTCGGCCTGGGCCAGATGCGGATAGCGGGTCGCAACGATAAAAATACCCAGGGCAATGTGGCTGACCAGGCGCAGCAGGCGGCTGGCGCGGGTAAGAAAAGACGTAGTGGCAGTTGACTTCAAGATACGCGGCGCTTCATGTGCGGGTTTGAGTAATTTGCCACTCTAGCATGGCTGGCATAGCGGACAATAGTAGGAACTTCGCTGTCCCTGTCGTATCTGCCGTATCGGACTGCTACAGATGCGACAGGCTTCCTCTTGCCGGTCGTACACATAGTAGTCCTGCTGAAAGTAGCCGGACTTGCCATCCGTATTGACGAAGTCGCGCAGCGTGCTGCCGCCCGCCTCGATGGCCAGCCCGAGCACCCGTTTGATTTCGGCGGCCAAGCGCCGGCAGTCGGCCAGGCTCAGGTCGCGGGCGGCACGGGTGGGATTGATGCCGGCATGGAATAAGGATTCATTGGCGTAGATATTGCCCACGCCCACCACCACATGATTGTCCATGATGGCCAGCTTGATGGCGGAGCCGCGCTTTGCAATGGCGGCATGTAGGATGTCGCCGTCAAAACCGTCGGATAGTGGCTCCGGCCCCAGGTCTTTTAGCAGCGGGTGAAATTCCAGCGGGCCCACATGCCACAGCATGGCACCAAAACGACGCGGATCACGGTAGCGCAGCACGTGGCTGCCCAGCTTCAGGTCGATGTGATCATGTTTCTGCGGCGGGGTATCTGCCGGTACGTAACGCAGGCTGCCGGACATGCCCAGGTGGATCAGCAAGGTTCCGCTATCAAAATGAACCAGCAGGTACTTGGCACGGCGCGTGACTGCGCGTACTGTCAGACCGGCAAGGATGGTGTCCAGTTGTGGGGGCACTGGCCAGCGCAAGCGGCCTTCGCGCACAATCGCACCTTGCAGGGTGGCACCATCCAGATAAGGCGCAACACCGCGACGGGTTGTTTCCACTTCGGGCAGTTCGGGCATGCTGCTTTCGCTTTCAGGACAAGATTGACTAGATCAAATAACCGAGCGTGCTATTCTACGCGTTCAACCGGCACAGACTCCATGCGAATGAAACCGCTGAATCGATCCCTTTCCCTGTTGCTGGTGCTGCTATTGTCAGCCTGCACCAGCATAAAGTCCCCCTTGCTTGCCAAGCAGCCGGCCACCAGTACCGAGCAAACTGCGGATGATGAAACCGCTGCCGCAGCTGAGGATAATTCCAATCTGCCCCGGCTGGAGCTGACGCCGCAAATCGTCTATGGCGTACTGGCCAGCGAAATTGCCGCCCAGCGTGGTGCCGCTGGCTCATCTGCCGCAACTTATCTGGACCTTGCCCGCCAGACCAGAGACCCGCGTCTGGCGCAGCGTGCTGCCGAATTTGCGCTGTTCTCCGGCCAGCTCAAGGATGCCGCTGATGCGCTGGCGCTATGGATGGAGCTGGATCCCAGCTCGCAGATCCCGCGCGAACAGCTGTTCATCACCATGCTGCGTTCCGGCAAGCTGGCAGAAAGCCAGCCGCTGGTAGAAGACCTGCTCAAGCGCGAGCCGCAACGCGCTCCGGACATCTTCGTGCAACTGGCACGGCTTACGGCGCGGCAGAATGACAAGCAGGCTGCCTATGCGCTGGTCAATCGTTTGGCCAGCCAGTACCCGGATTTGCCAGAAGCCCGCTTTGCCGTGATTGCGGTGGCTGCAGAAGTGAATGACGATGCCACCATTCAGCGCGAATTCGACCGGCTGGCACAAATTGCCCCCAAATGGGATTTGCCGGTTGCCTGGCAGACCGACCGTCTGCGTCGTATCCGCCTGGGGCAGGCAATAGACTTCCTGCAGCAGGAACTGGCCAGGCGGCCGGATGCCGGGCTGGAGCTGCGCATGGCTTATCCGCGCCTGCTGGTGGGGGCCAAACGCTTCCCGGAAGCACGTACGGCGTTTGAAGCGCTGCTACGGCAGAATCCGGATAACGCGGAACTACTTTATGCATCTGGTCTGCTAGCCTATCAGCTGCGTGATCTGGCTGCTGCCGATCAGCGCTTGACAGCTGCGCTACAGCAAAGACATCCGGAGCCTGACTTCATCCGTTTCACCCTGGGGCAAGTAGCCGAAGACCGCCAGGACAAGGCGATGGCCCGGCAATGGTATGAAAGCGTGGGGGCCGGACAGCAGTTTTTGCCGGCGCAGGCCAGACTGGCTGCGCTGGATGCCGAAGCAGGCCAGCTAGATCAGGCCTTGCAGCGACTGGCACCACTGGGGCAGGGCGAGCAGGAGAAAGTCCAGCTGGCCATGCAGCAGGCGGAGCTGGCTCGCCATGCCAAGCGCTACGACCTGTCATTCCGTATTTTGAGTCAGGCACTGGAAAACTGGCCGCGTTCGCCCGAGCTACTGTATGACCGCGCGCTGGTGTCCGATCAACTGGGTAATCTGGGGGATGCCGAACGCGACCTGAAAGCCCTGCTCAAGGAAAAGCCGGATGACCCGCAGGCACTGAATGCCCTGGGCTATACCCTGGCCAACCGCAGTAACCGCCATCAGGAAGCCCTGGGCTATATCGAAAAGGCCCTCAAGGCCGATCCTGACAATCCGATGATCCAGGACAGCATGGGCTGGGTACTGTTCAAGCTGGGGCGCACCGAAGCTGCGCTCAAATATCTGGAGCGCTCCTATACCGCCATGCAGGACAGCGAAGTAGCCGCACACCTGGGCGAGGTGATGTGGAAACTGGGTCGCAAGCAGGACGCACTCAGTCTGTGGCGCCAGGCCCTGGCCAAAGACCCGGACAATGAAACGCTGCAGGATGCGCTCAAGCGCTTTCATCTGCCATGAAGCAAGGCATTACCATGGCATGGCTGGCCGGCAGCCTGCTGCTGACCGGCTGTGCCAGTGAAACTGTGTTTCGGCCAACTGCCACGAGTAGTTCGGCAAGGCAGGATCAGCCCTTCAATGTCAGTGGCCGCATTTCGGTCAATATGGATGGCAAGGGCTCGGTCGGCCAGTTTGACTGGACGCACCGGCTGAATGACGACCTGCTGTCGGTCAACAGCCCGCTGGGCACTACGGTGGCGCGCCTGCAGCGGAATGCGGCTGGCGTCAGCCTGCAGGCCGATGGCAAAACCTGGCAGGCGTCCGATGTTGAATCCCTGACTCAGAATGTGCTGGGCTGGACGCTGCCGCTGGGTAATCTGGTGTGGTGGATACGCGGCCTGCCAGCTCCCGATGCCCCTTATCAGTTTGCCGAGGACGGCAGTTTGGCCCAGCAAGGCTGGACCATCCGTTTCGTCAGCGATGCTGACACTCCCTCTCCCTATCCCAAGCGGGTGGACATGCAGCGCGACAGACTTACCTTGCGCCTGCTGCCGCAGAACTGGCATTAACCCCCCGCTGTTTTCTCGACCGCTATCCGGATTCATTGCTGCATGACTTCACATTTCCATTCCTATCCGGCCCCGGCCAAGCTCAATCTGCTGCTGCATATCGTTGGCAAGCGAGCCGATGGCTATCATTTGCTGGAAACCGTGTTTCGTTTTATCGACTACAGCGATACGGTAGAACTGGCCGTGCGTGATGACGGCGTGATCGAATTGCTGAATCCGATTGCGGGGGTAGCGCCGGAGCAGGATCTCACCGTGCGTGCCGCCCGCCTGCTGCAGCGGGAAACGGGCAGCCGGCTTGGTGCCAGCATCCGCCTGAGCAAACATATCCCGATGGGCGGTGGTTTGGGTGGGGGCAGTTCTGATGCCGCCACGGTTTTGCTGGCACTTAATCATTTGTGGCAAACAAATTGTTCACGCGAAAAATTGATGGAACTGGGTTTGCAACTGGGGGCGGACGTTCCGGTGTTTATTTTCGGCAAAAATGCGCTGGCGACCGGAATTGGTGAAAAACTCAATGAAATCAATTTGAAACCGGCCTGGTATGTTGTAATTCACCCCGGTGTTCACGTACCAACTGCCGAAATATTTAAGAAATTTGCAGGAAGGGTGTTGACAGAGGAAGGCCGCATCAGCATAATGCGAATCCTCGAAACAACGCAGCAACGACGAAACGCGCTGCAGCAGGTTGTTTCAGAGCTGTACCCGGCGGTGAATGAAGTACTGAGCGAGTTGAAAAAATATGGTTCGCCGCTGATGACTGGTTCCGGAGCATGTGTGTTTCTGGAGTGCCAGTCGAAGGAAGAATCCGATAAAGTTTATCAGGCAATGTCCGCAAAGTATAAGGGATTTGTTGCGAAAGGGCTGAATAGCCACCCCTTGCTGGAGATTGTTTAAAAGTTTATTGGGGAGTCGCCAAGTGGTAAGGCACCGGATTTTGATTCCGGCATTCGTAGGTTCGATCCCTACCTCCCCAGCCAAGACTTTCTCTCAATAGAGAGAGCATGAAAAAAGCGTGTAAGAATCCCTTACACGCTTTTTCTTTATCCTGCTAAGGCAAATGGAATCATGGCGTCATACGACAGTTTGATGGTATTTACCGGGACCGCTAACCCGGAACTCGCTCAAAACGTGGTCAAGCATCTGGATATCTCCTTGGGCCGTGCCGATGTCGGCAAGTTCAGCGATGGCGAAGTCGCCGTTGAACTGCTGGAGAATGTCCGTGGTCGCGATGTGTTCATCCTGCAGTCCACCTGTGCCCCCACCAATGACAACCTGATGGAAATTCTGACCATGGCCGACGCGCTCAAGCGTGCTTCTGCCGGCCGGATTACCGCAGCCATCCCTTATTTTGGCTACGCCCGTCAGGATCGCCGTCCGCGTTCCGCCCGCGTGCCGATTTCCGCCAAACTGGTAGCCAATATGCTGACCAGCGCCGGTATCGACCGTGTACTGACCGTCGACCTACATGCCGACCAGATTCAGGGTTTCTTCGATATCCCGGTGGATAACGTTTACGCTACGCCGGTATTGCTCAAAGACATCCGCTCCCAGCGTATCGACGACCTGATCGTGGTCAGCCCGGACGTGGGTGGTGTGGTCCGTGCCCGCGCCATGGCCAAGGCGCTGAATACCGATCTGGCCATCATCGACAAGCGTCGTCCCAAGGCCAATGTGGCCGAGGTGATGAACATCATCGGTGATGTATCTGGTCGTACCTGTCTGATCGTGGATGACATGATCGACACCGCCAATACCCTGTGCAAGGCGGCTTCTGCGCTGAAAGAGCGCGGTGCTCAGCGCGTGCTGGCTTATGCAACCCATGCGATTTTCTCCGGCCAGGCCGTGGATCGCATCAAGAATTCCGACATCGACATGGTCGTTGTCACCGATACCATTCCGTTGACTGCACAGGCCCTGGCCTGCCCGAACATCCGGGTTGCCAGCATTGCCGGCCTGCTGGCCGAAACGCTGCGCCGCATCAACAACGAGGAATCGGTGTCCTACCTCTTTAATGAGGAACTGGTTTCGTCGGGCGCTTGCCTGCCGTAACATCAGGCCCGCTGGTCGCGGCGGGGCTGGTGCCTTTAACTTGAAATACTGGAGCTTTACATGGCTTATGAATTGATCGCCGCCAAGCGCGAAGAGATGGGTACTGGTGCGAGCCGCCGCCTGCGTCACGCTGGCAAACTGCCGGCCGTGGTATACGGCAATGGTGCTGCTGAGTCCATCGTTCTGGACCACAACACCGTATTTTACGCACTGAAGGAAGAGGCTTTCCACTCTGCGATTCTGGATCTGGTTATCGACGGCCAAAAGCAAGCTGTCATCCTGCGTGACTTCCAGAACCACCCGTACAAACAGCAAGTGATGCACATTGATTTCCAACGTGTTGACCTGAGCCAAAAAGTACACGTAAAGATTCAACTGCACTTCGTTAACGCCGACCAGTCGGACGCCGTTAAGCTGCAAGGTGCCAAGATCAGCCACATCATCAACGAAGTGGAAGTTCGCGCACTGCCGGGCAACCTGCCGAAGTTCATCGATGTTGACCTGTCTGCCATCAAGGTAGGCGAAGCTGTGCACCTGTCCGACCTGAAACTGCCGGAAGGTGTTGAAATCGCCGCCCTGGTTCGTGGCGAAGACGCAGCCATTGCTCTGGCCAACGCCTAAGCATTAGTGCTTGTTTGACAAGGGCTCGTTGTGAGGCTACCCGCCCGCAGCGAGCCTTTTTATTGGAATTCTCGATCATGTCTGCCATTCGCATGATTGTCGGTCTGGGCAATCCCGGCCCGGATTACGAAAAGACCCGTCACAATGCCGGTTTCTGGCTGCTGGACGAGTTGTGCTGGAAATACAAGGGCAACTGGCGTACCGAGGGCAAATTCCACGGTGATATTGCCCGTGTTCAGATCGAAGGCCAGGATATCTGGTTGCTCAAGCCGCTGACCTTCATGAATCTGTCCGGTCAGGCCGTGCTGGCGCTGGCACATTTTTACAAGATTATGCCCGATGAAATCCTGGTGGTGCACGACGAGCTGGATCTGCCTCCCGGCACTGCCCGCCTGAAACAAGGCGGCGGCCATGGTGGCCATAATGGCCTGAAAGACATTGCGGCACGCTTGAGTTCACCGGCCTTCTGGCGTTTGCGCCTGGGCATTGGCCATCCGGGCGACCGTAATGAAGTGGCCAATTTCGTGCTGAAAAAGCCACGTGCAGAAGAGCAGGGTGCCATTGATGACGCGGTGCTCAAATCACTGAATTATCTGCCGCTGGCCATTGCCGGCAATATGGCGATGGCCATGAAAGAGCTGCATACTGCAGCCAAGTAATGAACCGGGCCGGTGCTAAGCGCCCGCCTGATTGTGAATCGATTTCAAGGAATGCTGACATGAGTCTGAAGTGCGGTATTGTTGGCCTGCCCAATGTTGGCAAGTCCACACTGTTTAATGCGCTGACCAAAGCCGGTATCGAAGCCGCCAACTATCCCTTCTGCACCATCGAGCCGAATGTGGGCATCGTGGAAGTGCCGGACCCGCGTCTGGCCGAGCTGGCCAAGATCATCAACCCGCAAAAAATCCAGCCGGCCATTGTCGAGTTTGTCGACATCGCCGGTCTGGTGGCCGGTGCGTCCAAGGGCGAAGGCCTGGGCAACCAGTTCCTGGCCAACATCCGCGAAACCGACGCCATCGTCAACGTAGTGCGCTGTTTTGACGACGACAACATCGTGCACGTGGCTGGCAAGGTCGACCCGATTGCCGACATCGAAACCATTGGCACCGAACTGGCGCTGGCCGACCTGTCCTCGGTTGAAAAAGCCATGCAACGCGAAGGCAAGAAAGCCAAGTCCGGTGACAAGGATGCCCGCGCGCTGATCGCTGTGCTGGAAAAGCTGATGCCGCATCTGGACCAGGGCCAGCCGGTACGCTCGCTCAAGCTGTCCGATGAAGAAATCGCCATCATCAAACCCTTGTGCCTGCTCACCATCAAACCGGCGATGTATGTTGCCAACGTGTCCGAAGACGGCTTCAAGAACAATGCCTATCTGGACAAACTGCAGGCACTGGGCGAGCGCGAAGGCGCACCGGTAGTGGCGCTGTGTGCCGCTATCGAAAGCGAAATCGCCGACCTGGAAGATGCCGACAAGGCCGAATTCCTGGCCGAAATGGGCCTGGAAGAACCGGGCCTGGATCGCCTGATCCGTGCCGGTTACAAGCTGCTGGGCCTGCAAACCTACTTCACCGCCGGGGTGAAGGAAGTGCGCGCCTGGACCATCCATGTCGGCGACACCGCCCCGCAGGCTGCCGGTGTGATCCACACCGACTTCGAACGCGGCTTCATCCGTGCCCAGACCATCGCCTATAACGACTTCATCACCCTGGGTGGCGAAGCCAAGGCCAAGGAAGCTGGCAAGATGCGCTCGGAAGGCAAGGAATACGTGGTGCAGGATGGTGACGTGATGAACTTCTTGTTCAACGTCTAGTGGGTGGAAGGTTTTTCCAGGACTGCCTGGAAAAACTGTGAAATTCAAAAGAAACAACAAAGCCGCAGCTTTCTGCGGCTTTGTTGTTTCTGCGTATTGCCTGAAATCCCATGAGTGGCCCCGCTAAATTGTGTGCAATGGTGTGTATGCCTTTATGCCTCGCTGGATATGTCAGAACGCGAAGGAAGCATGACGGAGTGCTCATGCCTCTTTGCCATACCTTTGTACTGTCAGCGTCGGCACGCTTTGCCCCAGTGACGCTACGCTATTTTGTTAGCGGCTCTTATCCGGGCGTGGTCAATCGCACAGGCGCACATCAAGTCAATGCATCTCGCGGGAATGGGGTAATGGCAGTTTTATTGGGGTAATGACTATTGAAAATACCCTTATTTACTGTAGCATTACCCCATTCTTTCCGACCCGGATACTGCTGCATGCAATCACTCGCGCCAGACTACCTCGCCAAGTTGCGTTTCGACGCGCGGCAGTTGGCGACCCTGCGTGCCCTGGGTGAATACAGAGGTAAGCAGCAGCTCTTTGTGGCGCAGTCTCCCGAGATCCTGAGCGATCTGCGGCAGGTGGCAGTGGTTGAGTCCACCGAGTCGTCGAACCGGTTGGAAGGCGTCGTTGTCGCCGCGCACCGTCTCAAATCGCTGGTGCTCAAGAATGCCACGCCACAAAGTCGGTCTGAGCAAGAAGTGGCGGGCTATCGCGATGCCCTGGGTCTGATTCACGAAAGCGGCGAGCAGATGCCGTTTTCGGAAGGTACCGTCCTGCAACTACACAGCATGCTGCACCGCTACATGCCCCAACCAGGCGGGAAATGGAAGGCGACGAACAATGACATTATTGAGCGCCATCCTGATGGCAGCTCACGTATTCGCTTTCGTCCGGTCGCCGCACACCTCGCCCCCATGGCGATTGCAGACCTGATTGCGCGCTACCGCTTGGCCTTGGATCAACACCTGGCAGACCCCTTGGTGCTGGTGCCATTGGCCATCCTCGACTTCTTGTGCATCCACCCCTTCCCGGATGGCAACGGCCGCATGGCGCGACTGCTGACTCTGCAGCTGCTTTATCACTTCGACTATGCGGTGGGCCGCTTCATTAGTCTGGAGCGCATCTTCGAGGAGTCGAAGGAGAGCTACTACGAAACATTGGAGGCCAGCTCCCAGGGTTGGCACGATGCGGCACACGACATCGCCCCATGGCTCGACTACTTCTGGGGTGCGCTGCTGCGTGCCTACAAGGAATTTGAAGAGCGCGTCGGCTCCATCGAGCGCGGCCGGGGCGCCAAGGGCGACCGCGTTCGCTCAGAGATTCTCAAACGCCAATTGCCCTTCTCCATCTCGGAGATCGAGGAAGCCTGCCCCGGCATCAGTCGCGACATGGTGCGCGTGATCCTGCGCACCATGAAAGCCGAGGGGATGATTGCCCCGACAGGGAAGGGGCGCACGGCGAAGTGGATCAAGTTAGAGCCAAGGGACTCCAGGCCCTGAGATGCCGGGCGGGATATCAGCCTGAGGGTCCATGAAAAGTAGGCTGACCAATGGAACATCGCCAACAAGCTTCGTGGCCCCTAGCCGTATCCTGCCTTTGAGTAGCAACCTTACCCGCTTACCCAATGAAAAACGCCCCCGGATATAGAGTCCGGGGGCGTTTTGCTTGGCTGTATGTCTAATGGCCGTGGTTGGCGCAGCGGATGATGGCAAGGTCGCCGTGCTGGCGCAGGCAGTAGCGCAGGTCTACCTGGGGGCCGGGCAGGTGTATCCGGCCTGCCCCTTCTTGCGCCACCGGTGTAGAGGCTGGCGCCACTGCGGTAGCAGGGGCTGCGACAGGGGCCGGGGCTGTTCTGGCAGGAGGCATGCTAGCAGCCGGGTTTGTTGCCTTGCTGGCCGGTGCGGCTTCTGTGCTGGCTGGTGCAGCGGCGGTGGGCGCGGGTGCTGCTTCCGGTGCTGGCGCACTTGGCGCGGGCTGGCTGTTCATCCCCGCCATGAGGCCTGGCAGGTTCAATGGCTGGCCATTGGCTTTAACCCCGTTGCGATCAATCAGCAGGCTGCTGCTGATGACCTTGCCATCGTTCTTGATCAGCCCCTGAGTTTGCCATTGTGTCAGCATCATTTCGGCTTGTGCCTTGGCCTGCGTTGAGGGTGCCAGGGCATCGAGCAGGCTGCGGTCGACTGCCAGGCTGGCTTTCAGGGTGCTGCGCTGCTGTCCTTGTGTGGCCAGCCAGGGCAGGGTGATGTCGGCAGCCTTGACGCCGCTGCCATCGAAGCCGATGGAGAAGCTTCCCTGAATATTGCCTTTGGGCATGTGCAGCGACAGGCGTTGCAGATTGAAGGAGGGGGATTGTGCCAGGAAGGCGCCCATGTGCTTGTACACCAGCGCCATGGATGCCTGCTGGATGGCGGCCGGATTGTTGCGCAGGTCGGCACGATTGGCCAGTGCCATGGTGTCTGCTTGCCAGGCAAGCAAGGCCTGCTTGTTGAGGTTGTTGTAGCTGAAGTCGAGGTCGATATTGTCCTGCTCCTGGGTGGGCAGGCCGGGTGGGGACAGCTTGAGGCTGTCCAGATGAGTCAGGTAGCTGATGTCGAAATTGCCACCCTTGTCATCCAGTTTGATATCCATGTGGCTCGGGCCCACCTGGGCCAGCAGCGTGGCACCGGCCAGCAGGCTGGCACCGCCCAGTTGCTGCTTCATTTGCGAGGCCCAGGGGGCATCGGGCTTATTGAAGGCACTCACCTGGCCATTGAGCTTGAGATCATTCATCCGCAACACCACGCCATTGCTGCCACTGCTGGCTACCTGAAAGTTGAAGGTGGGCAGTGCGAAGTCGTAGCTGACCGGCTCGCCGTCCCTGGTGTGGGTTTTGCCGTCGATGCTGAAGGTGAAGGTACCGGCAGCATTGTTGATGATGACATCATGGCCGACAAGATGGCTGTCGTTGCTGCCATCGGTATTGCGGATGCTTTCTAGCGTCAGCGGCAGGGGAAGGCCTGGTTTACCCTGTTCATCCAGCGGTGTGAAGCTGATGTCGGTACGGGACCAGCGCATGAAGGGCAGCGGCAGCTGATGGATCTTGTAGTCCAGCTGCATCACCTCTAGCTGGCCGCCGATGGGCAGCTTCAATTGCACCTTGGCGGTAGAGGTGAACCAGCCGCGGTCGAACTGTTGCAGGCTGAGCATGGAGCCACCCGCCTTGTTGCTCATGGTGGCAAAGTCACTGCGCATTTTTTCTTCATAGCGCATGCCGACAATGCCGGGCGCAATGGCACACCAAGCTGCCACCGCCAGGCCCAGTAGCACTGCAGTTATCTTGATTGTCTTCATTGCATCTCCCTGTGGCGCTCAATGACATACGCCTATCGCTGACATGTCCGCCAGACTAGCAGGGGAAAGCGCGCTGTACCAGCCTGGTTTCACGCTACCGACAGTAGATTGCGGGGGAAAATCCGGGTGTCTTTACGCGGGCATTCCGGGCAAAATGGAGCGCTTGTTCCCGGCCAATCTCCTGCCCGATCCATTATGGAGCCGTTCATGTTTCATTTTTCGCAGTCTTTACCGCTGCCCTTGCTGGCACTGATTGCCGCCGCTGGCTTGTATGCGGGCATTCAGAATGCACTGGCGGGTGGTGGTTCTTTCATTACCTTCCCGGCCTTGCTGCTGGCCGGGCTCAATCCGCTGGCTGCCAATATGAGCAGCACCATCGCGCTGTTTCCCAGCCAGATCACCTCGGCGCTGGCCGGGCGCAAGCTGGTGGGCGGGGTGGGGCCGGTGCCGTTTCGTCATTTGTTTATCGTCAGCCTGATTGGCGGCGTGCTAGGTGCCTTGCTGCTGCTGTCCACGCCGGTGAGCATCTTTACCCGGCTGGTGCCGTGGCTGGTGTTGTTTGCTACCAGCGTGTTTGCCTGGGGGAGTTTTCGCCGTAAGCCGATGGTGGACCCGGATGCGCCGCCGCGCCATCTGTCCACGCCGCTGCTATTGCTGATTCAGGGGGCAATTGCCGTGTATGGCGGGTATTTTGGCGGCGGCATCGGCTTTCTGATGCTGGCGGCGCTGACTATTGCCGGCCAACAGGTGCGCATGGCCACCGCGACCAAGAACGCGCTGGCCATGACCATGAACGCCTCGGCCGTGGCGATTTTTGCCTTTTCCCCCCTGATCAACTGGGCTGCCGTGCTGGCATTGGGTGTCGGTGGCATTGCTGGCGGGGTGGTGGGGGGCTGGCTGATGCACCGGCTGCCGGAACGCCATTTGCGTGGTTTTGTGGTGGTGGTGGGCAGCTTGCTGACAGTGTGGCTGTTTGTGCGTTGAAGCGGGCGTATATTGTGGTCACGGAAGAAGTTTCTGGCTTGATCAGATGAATATTGATATATTCTACTTCTGGTTAAAATCTTTGTTTAAAATAACTCAGGGTTATTTTGATATGAAAAAAATTCTGCTCGCTACCCTTATCGCCACTTTCGCTGGCCATGCCTTTGCTGCTGATCTGCTGGATACCGTCAAGCAGCGCGGTACGCTGAAAATTGCCGTGGAAGGCACTTACCCGCCGTTTACCTTCAAGGACGCCAATCAGAAGCTGACTGGCTTCGATGTGGAAGTGGCTACCGAAGTGGCCAAGCGTCTGAAAGTGAAACCGGAGTTCACCACCGGTGAATGGAGCGGCCTGTTGGCTGGTCTGCAGGCTGGCAAGTTTGACGTGGTGGTCAACCAAGTGGGCATTACCGACAAGCGCAAGGAAACCTTCGACTTTTCCCAGCCTTATACCTTCTCCAGCGCCCAGCTGATCGTGCGCAAGAATGAAAGCCGTGTGTTCAAGTCGCTGGACGACCTGAAAGGCAAGAAAGTTGGCGTGGGTCAGGGCAGCAACTATGCCGACATGGTGAAGGCCGTGAACGGTATCGAGGTCAAGGTGTACCCGTCGGCCCCGGAGAACCTGCAGGATCTGGCCAGCGGTCGCATCGATGCTGCGCTGAATGACAGTCTGCTGATTCCGTTTGCCATCAAGCAGGCCAAGTTGCCGTTGAAGGCCGGTCACCCGGTGGGTGATGTCACCACCATGGGCATTCCGTTTGCCAAGAACAACCCCAAGTTCAAGCAGGCTGTGGATAAGGCGCTGAATGACATGAAGGCCGATGGCAGCTTCAAGAAGATTTCGGTGAAGTGGTTTGGTATTGATGTGTCCAAGGCACCGACGGCCGCCAAGTAAGCTGGTTCGGCCTGTTGTAGCCATCGTGTTTTACCTTCAGTGCCATTAGAATGCACTGATTGCTGCGCCCCTGCCGGTCAGGGGCGCAGGTGTTTCTGAATGGGGATAAAAACATGGAGTGGGCCGATCTGCTTAGCGCCGCCTTGCCAGTCATGCTGAAGGGCGCGTTGTATACGCTGATGTTTGCCGTGGTGGCCATGGTGCTGGGGTTGTTGCTGGGATTTGTGGTGGCGCTGTTGCGCGTGGGCAGGGTGCCGGTGCTGTCGCAGCTGGTGGCCTTTTACGTCAGCGCCATGCGCGGAACCCCGCTGCTGGTGCAGATTTTTGTTATCTATTACGGCCTGCCGGGCATCGGCATCGAGCTGGATCCGGTACCTGCCGGCATTATTGCGCTGACGCTGAATGTGGCGGCGTATCTGTCCGAAAGCCTGCGTGGCGGCATTGCCGGGGTGGATCGCGGACAGTGGGATGCCGGGCTGTCGCTGGGCTTCAGCTGGTGGCAGACCATGCGCTATATCGTGGCCCCGCAGGCATTGCGGCTGTCGGTGCCCAGCCTGTCCAATTCGCTGATCAGCCTGATCAAGGACACCTCGCTGGTATCGGTCATTACCGTAACCGAACTGATGCTGGCCACCAAGGAAGTGATTGCCCAGACTTTTCAGCCGCTGCCGCTCTATCTGGGTGCGGCTGCGCTGTACTGGCTGATGAGCGCCAGCTTCGAGCGCCTGCAAAAGCGGGTGGAGCGCAAGCTGGAAATGGCACATCAGCGCTGAATCACCTTCCCAATAAAAATCCCCGCGTAAGGCGGGGATTTTTATGATGATGCGTAGCCTGTGACTCAGGCGTGCTGGTACATGCTTTCGATCAATGCCTGACAGCGCTGGCTGATTACCTTGCGCCGTAGCTTGAGGGTAGGGGCCAGCTCGCCGGCATCCACGCACCAGGGTTTGTCCAGCAGGGCAAATTTCTTGATGTGTTCCCAGCTGCCAAAGTGGCGGTTGAAACGTTTGATCTCGCGCTCTATCAGTTCCACGATGCGCGGATGCAGCCGCATCTCGCTATTGGTGGTGTAGGTGATGCCGTGTTCCAGGCACCATTCCTGCAGGCGTTCATACAGCGGCACAATCAGCGCCGCAGCAAATTTCTGCCCGTCGCCCACCACCATGATCTGGTCAATGAAGGCCGATTCCTTCAGCTTGTTTTCCAGTAACTGCGGGGCGATGTATTTGCCGTTGCTGGTTTTGAACATTTCCTTCTTGCGGTCGGTAATGCGCAGATAACCCTGCTCCAGCACGCCGATATCACCGGTATGCAGCCAGCCATGCTGCAGGGTTTCGGCGGTGAGTGCCGACTCCTTGTAATAGCCCACCATTACATTGGGGCCGCGCACCAGGATTTCGCCATCATCGGCCAGCTTCAGTTCCACCCCCTGAAGAGGAATGCCGACGCTACCAATGCGGACAGCTTCCGGCTGGAAAGGATTGGCGGTAATCACCGGCGCAGTTTCACTCATCCCATAGCCTTCGGCCACGGCAATGCCACTGGCCCACAGCAAGCGTGCCAGGCGCGGTTGCAGGGCTGCGGAGCCCACATTCACCCAACGCAGTTGACCTCCCATGGCGGCACGCCATTTGCGGTACACCAGGCGATCGGCAATGGCATGGCGGATGGCCGCCAGGCCACGTGGCGGTTGATTGGGTTCATAAGCTTCTGCCCGTGCCATGGCCCATAAATACAGTCGGCGCTGCCAGCCGTTCAGGGTTCTGGCTCTGGCCAGCAATTTTTCATGTACCTTTTCCAGTACCCGTGGCACGGCACTGAAGGTATGGGGCCGGACTTCTGCCAGGTTGGCGGACAAGTTATCAACCCCAGAAAAATAGACACCGGTGCCGGTGAGCAGGTAATACAGCACGCCGGCGCGCTCGAAAATGTGCGATAGCGGTAGAAAACTCAGTGCTCGGCATTGGCCAGCAGGCAGACGGGTATGCTCTGCCGTGGCAATCACGGTGCTGACCACATTGCGATGCGACAGCATCACGCCTTTGGCACGACCGGTAGTGCCCGAGGTGTAGATGATGGTGAACACGTCGTCCGCCTGTATGCTGTTGCGCAGCAAGGCCAGCTGGCGCAGGTTGCCGTTGCGGCCGGCATCACGCAGCACGGTCCAGGCGGGCAGGGTGTCCAGCGGGTTGAGCGCGAAGCAGGGACAGGGGCGGCCATCCAGTGCCTGCTCCAGCTTGCGCTGCAATGCGCGGCTGCCGACAAAAGCCAGCTTGACCTCGGCATGGGCGAGGATATAGCGTGCATCTTCCAGGGTGCAGGTGGGATAAAGCGGCACGCTGACGGCACCGATCTGTTGCAGGGCAAGATCGACGATCACCCAGGCGGGACAGTTGTCGGCGGCAATAGCCACCTTGTCGCCACGCACGATGCCGTGCTGCAGCAAGCCCAGGCTGAGTGCATTGACGGCCTCCATCACCTCGGTGCTGCTCAGGGACTGCCATTGCCCTGCGGTTTTGCTAGACAGGCAATCAGGCCGAGGCAGGGTTTCCAACTGGTGAAAGAGGATGTCAAAAGCGCGTTCTAGCTTCATTCGTACAATTGTTTGATTCAGAAACGGCGCAAATTAGCCCTATTCCCTTTCGGTGTAAAGAAAATTGCGGCTAATTTTTGGGAATAATCAATAAATTGCCGGCAGCTTGCTGGTTTTTGTATTTATCATGCGCTTAATAATGCCGTTGGTATCGTTGGTGGTTTTGCAGCGGCAAGCGCCGCGACTGCCTTGATTCCCTCTGGCTTCAGGAAAACAGGAAACATCATGAAATTTGCCACCAAGACGATTCATTCCGGCTATGACAGCAGCCAGCACAGCAAATCGGTGATGCCACCCATTTATCAGACATCGGTGTTCGAGTTTGCCGAAGTCGGCGAGCAATTGCCGTTTTCTTATGCCCGCACAGGTACGCCTACCCGTGCCGCGCTGGAAACCTGCCTGGCCAGCTTGGAAAATGCAAAATATGGCCTGGCATTTGCCAGCGGCATGGCCGCTATCGATGCCGTGTTGCGCGCCACGCTCAAGCCTGGTGACGAAGTGATTGCCGTGGCGGACCTGTACGGCGGTGCCTATCGTCTGCTCACCAAGGTGATGGAGCCTGCTGGCATCACCGTCACCTTTGCCGATCTGACTGATGCCACTAATCTGGCCAGCCTCATCAGTGCACGCACCAAGCTGGTATGGCTGGAGTCACCCACCAATCCCTTGCTGAATCTGGTTGATATCAGCGCGCTGTCGGCCATTGCGCACCAGCATGGCGCGGTGGTGGCAGTGGACAGTACCTTTGCCACGCCGTATTTGCAGAACCCCATCGACCTGGGGGCGGACATCGTGGTGCACTCGGCTACCAAATACCTGGGTGGCCATTCTGATGTACTGCTGGGCCTGGTGGCGGTCAGTGACGACAAGCTGTTTGCTGACATCAAGTTCATCCAGAATTCTGCTGGTGGCGTGCCGGGGCCGCAAGATTGCTTCCTCACCCTGCGTGGAATCAAGACCTTGCACCTGCGCATGGAACGCCATTGCGACAATGCCGAACAGGTAGCGGCCTTCCTGCGCAATCATCCCAAGGTGGAAAAGGTGTTCTTCCCCGGCTTTGCCGACCACCCCGGCCATGCCATTGCCAAGCAGCAGATGCGGCGGTTTGGCGGCATCGTCACCATCTGGCTGAAGGAGGACACTCGCGCCGAAGCCAGCCGCGTGGCCAGCAAATTGCAGCTGTTTGCCTTGGCCGAGTCGCTGGGCGGGGTGGAATCGCTGGTCAACCATAGCTACACCATGTCGCACGGCGGTATGCCGCCGGAGCAGAAAGCCGCGCTGGGCATCCGTGAAGGCGGCCTGCGCCTGTCCATCGGTGTGGAAGATATCGAAGACATTCTGGCGGATCTGACACAGGCACTGGCCGATTAAGCGGTCATGGCTTGCCGAGGGCTGCGCAGCAAGCCGGGTCAGGCTTGTTGCGGGGGCCCTGATGCGGTAAATTACCTGAGTAAATTACTAAGGTATTAATCATGGCCGCCCCCGCAGCAGAAAAATTCACCGCCCAAACCATTCTTTCCCTGCAGCACTGGAGTGAAAAGCTGTTCAGCTTTCGCCTGAGCCGCCCTGAATCCTGGCGCTTTGTCCCTGGCCAGTTTGCTCGGCTGGGCCTGCCACTGGAAAACGGCGGCATGGTGTGGCGGGCCTATTCCATGACGTCCGCCAGCTGGGACGAGCATCTGGAGTTTTTCTCCATCGTGGTGCCGGACGGGCTGTTCACCTCGCGCCTGGCACGCTTGCAGGTGGGGGATGAGGTGCTGCTGGACAATAAGGCCAATGGCTTTTTCACGGTGGACCGGCTGCCGGATGGCGAAGACCTGTGGCTGTTGGCTACCGGTACCGGGCTGGCGCCGTATCTGTCGATTTTGCAGCAGCCGGAAGTGTGGCAGCGCTTTGCCCGCATTGTGCTGGTGCATTGCGTGCGCGATGCCAGCGAGCTGGCCTACCGCAGCGAGATTGACGCGCTGCGCCAGCACCCCTTGTGGGCGGAGTGGGGTGAGCGCCTGCAGTATATCCCGGTGGTAACCCGCCAAGCCGAAGCCGGCATGCTGCAGCAACGCATACCGGCCTTGCTGGCCAGCGGTGAGTTGGCCGAAGCTGCCGGACTGCCGCTGACGGTGGAGCGTTCGCGTTTCATGATCTGCGGTAACCCGGCCATGGTGGAAGACACCCACCGCCAGCTAATGAAAATGGGTTTTCGCCTGAGTCGGCTGAGTGCGCCGGGTCATCTGGTGCTGGAAAACGGCTGGTAAACCACAATAAAAAAGCCCCACCTCGGTGGGGCTTTTTGCTGAATGGGCTGGCGTTTACTTCACGCAATCCACGCAGTAGACCTTGCGGCCCTCGACATCGGTGGCCACCAGGCCGTGCACGTCGGTTTCGAAGCCCGGCAGTTCGCGGTTGAAGGCCTGGGCAAAGCGCAGGTAGTCAACAATGGTCTTGTTGAAACGCTCGCCCGGAATCAGCAGCGGAATGCCCGGCGGATACGGCGTCAGCAGCACGGCGGTAACGCGGCCTTCCAGCTGGTCTACCGGCACGCGTTCGATCTCGCGGTGCGCCATCTTGGCAAAGGCATCGGCCGGGCGCATGGCCGGTTCCATCTCGGACAGATAGATCTCGGTGGTCAGGCGGGCGATGTCGTGCTTGGTGTACAGCGCGTGAATGCGCTGGCACAGGTCTTGCAAACCCACACGCTCATACTGCGGATAGCGGGCGACAAAGTCCGGCATGGCGCGCCACAGCGGCTGGTTCTTGTCGAAGTCGTCCTTGAACTGCTGCAGCAGCGAAATCAGCGTGTTCCAGCGGCCCTTGGTGATGCCGATGGTGAACATGATGAAGAAGCTGTACAGGCCGGTTTTTTCTACCACTACGCCGTGCTCGGTCAGGTACTTGGTGACAATGGCGGCCGGAATGCCCATTTCTTCGAAGCTGCCATCCACGTCCAGGCCCGGCGTCAGCACGGTGGCCTTGATCGGGTCCAGCAGGTTGAAGCCTTCCTCGATACCGGCAAAGCCGTGCCAGTGCGCGCCGGGTTTCAGTTCCCAGTCAATCGGGTCGCAGATGCCGTCGTCGGACAGCTCGTCCGGGCCCCATACGCTGAACCACCAGTCGTTGCCGTATTCCTCATCCACCTTGCGCATGGCGCGGCGGAAATCCAGGGCCTCTACCAGCGATTCTTCCACCAGTGCCTGGCCGCCGGGCTGTTCCATCATGGCGGCAGCCACATCGCAGCTGGCAATAATCGAGTATTGCGGGCTGGTGGAGGTGTGCATCAGATAAGCCTCGTTGAACCAGGCGGTATCCAGCTGACGGTTTTGCGGGTCCTGCACCAGAATTTGCGAGGCCTGGCTGATGCCGGCCAGCAGTTTGTGGGTGGACTGGGTGGAGAAGATCAGGCTGTCGCGGCAGCGCGGGCGGCCTTCACCAATGGCATGGAAGTCGCCATAGAAATCGTGGAAGCTGGCGTGCGGCAGCCAGGCTTCGTCAAAGTGCAGCGTGTCCACTTCACCATCCAGAATGCCCTTGATCTCTTCCACGTTGTACAAAATGCCATCGTAGGTGGATTGGGTGATGGTGAGAATGCGCGGCTTGAGCTTGGGGTTCTTTTCCAGTGCTTCGCGGGCAAAGGGGTTGGCCAGAATCTTCTTCTTGATGTTGTCCAGCTGGAATTCCGACTTGGGAATCGGGCCAATGATGCCGTAGTGGTTGCGCGTGGGCATCAGGAAGACCGGAATGGCACCGGTCATCATGATGGCGTGCAGGTTGGACTTGTGGCAGTTACGGTCCACCAGCACGATGTCACCGGCTGCCACGCAGCTGTGCCACACGATCTTGTTGGACGTAGAGGTGCCGTTGGTGACAAAAAACAGGTGGTCGGCATTGAAAATGCGCGCTGCGTTGCGTTCCGAAGCGGCAATCGGGCCGGTGTGGTCCAGCAGCTGGCCCAGTTCGTCCACCGCATTGCACACGTCGGCGCGCAGCATGTTTTCGCCAAAGAACTGGTGGAACATCTGGCCCACCGGGCTCTTCAGGAAGGCCACGCCGCCGGAGTGGCCGGGGCAGTGCCAGGAGTAGGAGCCATCGTGGGCGTAGTCCACCAGCGCGCGGAAAAACGGCGGGGCCAGGCTGTCCAGATAGCTCTTGGATTCACGGATGATGTGGCGCGCCACGAATTCCGGCGTGTCTTCGTGCATGTGGATGAAGCCATGCAGCTCACGCAGGATGTCGTTGGGAATGTGGCGCGCGGTACGGGTTTCGCCGTACAGGTACACCGGAATATCCGGGTTGCGGCGGCGAATTTCCGCCACAAAGCTGTACAGCTGGCCCAGGGCGTTTTCCGAGGCGTCGTCGGTCTGAAATTCTTCGTCGTCGATGGACAAAATGAAACCGGCTGCCCGGCTTTGCTGTTGGGCAAAGGAGGTGAGGTCACCATAGCTGGTGTAACCAATCACGCTCATGCCTTCGGCTTCCATGGCTGCTGCCAGTTCGCGGATGCCGGAGCCGCTGGTGTTTTCCGAGCGGAAGTCCTCGTCGATGATGACGATGGGGAAGTGAAAACGCATACCTGAGTCCTTGTCGGTCATAACTCGGACACTACAGCCGGGGATGGCCATTCAGGAAGGCAGCCTTTGCCATGGGCAAGGGCAATACCGTGCACCTGTAACGCCTGTCGGCCCGCAGCTTGCTGCAGTGTCACTCGGTGCGCGTTGGGGCGCAGTCGCTGGTCCCTGCCGGATGGCAGTGGGCGGGGCTGGCCTTGAGGCGCGTAATGTAACTAGGCGCGCACGAAAACCGGGGTGCATCCTGCAGGCTGACGTGGTGTGGCCGCAGATCCCCGGCTTTCTTAGGGAGCACGCTGGGTGGTGCGTCCTTCACGTCGGCCGGCTTGGAGAACATCCCAAGAAAGCGCGCATTGTAGACCTTTTACCGTGCTTGTGTTGCACGGCAATATCAGTGCGTGAAAATAATCTGCGGGTTTGATCAAATAGAGCTGGCGAAGCCTTGTGGCATAAGGCTTTCCCTGCCTGGATTGCTACTTAACGGTTTGTTTTAAGACAGTTTAGGTCGTGGGTGGCGCTGGTGGCTTGAGATTATTTTTTGTCGCTGCCGACTGTTGTTTTTTTTCATTGCGCCGGCGATACAAGCCCAGTGCCTTCAAGACGATGGCGCCACCACTGAGTGTGAGCAGGAAAACCAGCGGGCCGGCCACCAGCCAGGGAAACAGGGCTGCCAGTACGGCGAAGATCAACAGGCTCAGTCCGATGGTGAGAAAGGCCGTGGCCTCGCTGCTGTCTATGCTGCGGGTACCGCGCACCACTGCACCCAGCGCATCGCCAATACGCGCGGCCTGGCGCGCGGCGGCACTGGCACTACTGCGTGCAGCATGGCTGGCATTGGGAAAGCGCAGGGAAGCCTGCTGGCGCTGGCGCGGGTGCGTCAATACCGGCGTGCGCTTGTGGCCGCTGAGCACCACTTCGGTGGATTGTTCCAGATCCTGCAAAAAGCGGGCGGCCAGTTCGCTAGCCACGCTTTCGTCCTCGATGGAGACATCGATTTCGCGATTGGCCAGCCAGCTGGAAATGTTCAGATTGGTGGAGCCGATGCGTGCCCAGCGGCCATCCGCCACGGCAGTCTTGGCATGGATCATCGGCCCGTTCCACTCGAACACCCGCACGCCGGATTCCAGCAATGGCCGGTACATGGTGCGCGACACGGTGGCAATCCAGCGGATATCACTGGAACGTGGCACCAGCAAACGTACATCCACCCCGTCACGCGCAGCCTGCTTCAGTGCTGACAGATAGGTGCTGGTGCCCATGAAATAAGCATCGGTCAGCCACAGCGTGCGGCGGGCAAAGCTGGCAATCAGCAAATCCAGCCGCATCATGTGGGCGGTGGAGGGGGTGGTGGCAATCAGCCGGGCGGCAATCGTGCCGCATTCGGACTGTGCGACGTCTGCCAGCCAACTGCCCTCCAGTGCCGGGCCGCAGCTGGCCCAGCTGTCGGCAAAGGCTGCCAGTGCTTCAAGTACCAAGGGGCCGCGCAGCAACAGACCGGTGTCGCGCCATGGCGCAATGTCAGCCTCTGGCCTGCCTTCCCAGCTGGCACTGATGCACAGGCCGGAAATGAAGGCCTGCTGCCGGTCCACCACAATCAGCTTACGATGGTTACGCCCCAGCAGGCTGAGCCCGCCAGTCAGCGTAGGCGGGTTATAGGCCCGTACCTCGGCCCCGGCCGCCAGTAGCGGGCGGAAAAAGCCAGTCAGCCATGGTCGCCAGCAACCCAGCCAGTCATACAGCAGGCATACCTTGATGCCAGCGGCAGCCTTGTCGGCCAGCAACTGGCGAATCTCACGGCCAAAGCGATCATTGGCCACGATATACATTTCAATGAATACCGACTCTTCTGCAGCGGCAATGGCCTGTTTCCAGGCCGGGAAATTATCCGTACTGTCATACAGCAGTGTGATTTGGTTGCCCGCAATCAGCGGTGCCCCGGCTGAGCGCGAAAAGGCTTGGTCTGCCAGTTGGCGAACGAAATCCTGGCTGAGTGCTGTAGTGGTATCGCTACGCATGGTCGTGGTATGAATTTTGTCTGACAATATTCGAAAAATGCTTATTTATATGGTTTTGGATTGCCCTGCTATGCACCACAATGGGTCGTAAATTTGAATATGGGTGTCACAAAACTGGAAGAAAAATGTACTTTTTTTGCGGGTTTTCCCTGATTTTTTTTGAGAAAGTCGCACTCAAGGTATTGAAATTAAACAATTATTGCGCTGCGAGAGAAAAGGCAATAACTGGTTGCAAGGTCAAGCAAGTTGCCCTTAGAATCGATTCATTCGATTCACAATTATAAGCAGGACAAAGCAATGGACAGACAGCGCTGGTTGCAGGGTACCCTGTACCACCCGGATTTCGAGCAGGACAGCTGCGGATTCGGCCTCATCACCCAATTGGACGACAAACCCAGCCACTGGCTGGTAGAAACCGCCATCTCCTCGCTGGCCAAGCTGACCCACCGTGGAGCGGTGGCGGCAGACGGCAAATCGGGCGATGGCTGTGGCTTGCTGTTTCGCAAGCCGGACGGTTTCCTGCGTGAAGTGGCCGCCGAGGCCGATATCGCGCTGAAGGCAGTGTACGCCGCCGGTCTAGTATTCCACCACCCCGACCGTGAAATTGGCGATCGCAGCCTGCGTCGCCTGAAAGAGTTTCTGGAAGCCCAGCAACTGGAAGTAGCCGGTTTCCGCGTGGTGCCTACTGATTTGAGCGCCTGTGGCGAAGCCGCACTGGCCAGCCTGCCTGCCATTTCTCAGGTGTTCGTAAACTGTCCTTTTGGTATGGATGAGCTGACTTTCCAGCGTCGTCTGTACATGGGCCGTCGTCAGGCTGAAAAAGCCAACAAGGTGGACGATCCTGCGTTCTATCTGCCTACGCTGTCGCCGCACACCCTGTCCTACAAGGGCCTGGTGACGCCGGAAAACCTGCCCAAGTTCTTCCTGGACCTGAACGACCCGCGTTTTGAATCCAGCCTGGCGGTATTCCACCAGCGCTTCTCCACCAATACCTGGCCGCAATGGAAGCTGGCACAGCCTTTCCGCTTCCTGGCGCACAACGGTGAAATCAACACCGTGCAGGGCAACCGTTACTGGGCGCGTGCGCGCGAGCGCATCATGGCCTCGCCGCACCTGGACATGGACGCCGTCCGCCCCATCGTCCAGACCGACGGTTCGGACTCCATGAGCCTGGACAATATGCTGGAAGGCCTGCTGATGGGCGGCATTCCGCTGTTCCGTGCGCTGCGCCTGCTGGTGCCGCCGGCCTGGCAGAACGTGGACTCCACCGACAAGGACCTGCGCGCCTTCTACGAATACAACTCCATGCACATGGAGCCGTGGGACGGTCCGGCCGGCATCGTGCTGACTGATGGCCGCTACGCCGCCTGTATGCTGGACCGTAACGGCCTGCGTCCGGCGCGCTGGGTACTGACCAAGGACAATATCCTCACCATCGCCTCCGAAGTGGGCGTGTGGGACTACAAGCCGGAAGACGTGCTGCGCAAGGGCCGCGTGAAGCCGGGCCAGCTGTTTGCTGCCGACCTGGCTACCGGCGAGCTGCTGATGCCGGAAGACATCGACGCCATGCTCAAGAGCGCCAAGCCGTATCGCCAATGGATCAAGGACAGCGCCAAGTATCTGGAACTGTCGATCGAGGACGACGCCGGTATTGAAGCCATGGGCAAGGATGAGCTGACCCGCCTGCAAAAGCTGTACAACTTCAGCTATGAAGAGCGCGACCAGATCCTGCGCGTACTGGCGGAAGACGGCCAGGAAGCGGTCGGCTCCATGGGTGATGACACCCCGATGGCGGTGCTCAGCCAGAAAGTGCGTTCGCCGTTTGACTACCTGCGTCAGCAATTTGCCCAGGTGACCAACCCGCCGATCGACCCCATCCGCGAAGCGGTGGTGATGTCGCTCAACAGCGTGTTTGGCCCGGAACGCAATATGTTTGAAGAGAGCGCCGAACACGCCAAGCGTCTGGAAGTGCGCTCGCCGGTGCTGTCGCATGAAAAATTCGTGCGTGTCACTACCCGTCCGGAACCGTATCTGAAGGCCACCACCTTCGATCTGTGCTACGACCCGAGCGAAAGCTCCTTGCAGCAAGCCATCGAAAAACTGTGCCAGTACGTGATCGAAGCCGTTAACGAAGGCACGGTGATCGTGGTGCTGTCCGACCGCATCATTACCCAGGGTCGTTTGCCGATTCACGCCCTGTTTGCCACCGGTGCGGTACACCATGCGCTGATCGAAAGCGGCCTGCGCTGCAAGACCAACATCCTGCTGGAAACCGGCACCGTGCGCGACGCGCACCAGATGGCCTGTGTCATCGGTTATGGCGCGACGGCGGTTTATCCCTACCTGGCTTACCAGAGCATCATCGACCTGGTAAACAGCGGCGTGGTCAACTGCAAGATCAACGAAGCACTGCAGCACTACCGCAAGGGCATCAACAAGGGCCTGCTCAAAGTGCTGTCCAAGATGGGTATTTCCACCATCGCTTCCTATCGCGGCGCCCAGCTGTTTGAAGCCGTGGGCATCCACAAGGATGTGGTGGACCTGTGCCTGAAGGGCACGGTATCCCGCGTATCTGGTGCCAGCTTTGAAGATTTTGAAGACGACCAGCAACAACTGCTGCGCTTTGCCTTCAACCCGATGCGCCAGATTTCGCAAGGCGGCCTGCTCAAGTACGTGCACGGCGAGGAATACCACGCCTACAACCCAGACGTGGTGCAACTGCTGCAAAAGGCGGTACAGAACGACGACTACCAGGCCTACCAGCAATATGCCGACACGGTGAATACCCGTCCGGTGTCCATGCTGCGCGACCTGATGAAGGTAAAACTGGCCGACCAGCCTATCTCCGTCGACGAAGTCGAGCCGATCGAAGCCATCCTCAAGCGCTTTGACTCCGCTGGTATGTCGCTGGGCGCGCTGTCGCCGGAAGCCCACGAGGCACTGGCTACCGCCATGAACCGTCTGGGTGGCCGTTCCAACTCCGGTGAAGGTGGCGAAGATGCTTCCCGCTACGGCACCGAGAAGATGTCCAAGATCAAGCAGGTGGCCTCCGGCCGCTTTGGTGTCACCCCGCATTACCTGGTGAATGCCGAAGTGCTGCAGATCAAAGTAGCCCAGGGTGCCAAGCCGGGCGAAGGCGGCCAGCTGCCGGGCGACAAGGTCACCGGCCTGATTGCCCGTCTGCGTCACGCCAAGGAAGGCATCAGCCTGATTTCGCCGCCGCCGCACCACGACATCTACTCCATCGAAGACCTGGCGCAGCTGATTTTCGACCTGAAGCAGGTCAACCCGACCGCGCTGGTGTCGGTGAAACTGGTCGCCGAACCCGGCGTGGGCACCATTGCCGCCGGTGTGGCCAAGGCCTATGCCGACCTGATCACCATCTCCGGTTACGACGGTGGTACCGGTGCCTCGCCGCTGACCTCGGTGAAATACGCCGGCTCGCCGTGGGAACTGGGCCTGTCCGAAGCCCAACAGGTACTGCGTGCCAACGGCCTGCGTGGCCGGGTACGGGTGCAAACCGACGGTGGCCTGAAAACCGGCCTGGACGTGATCAAGGCAGCTATCCTGGGTGCGGAAAGCTTCGGCTTCGGTACTGGCCCGATGGTGGCGCTGGGCTGTAAATACCTGCGTATCTGCCACCTGAACAACTGCGCCACCGGCGTGGCCACCCAGGAAATCAAGCTGCGCTCCAAGTACTTCCTGGGCCTGCCGGAAATGGTGATGAACTACTTCCTGTTCATCGCCCGCGAAACCCGCGAATGGATGGCCAAGCTGGGTGTGCGCAGCATGGAAGAGCTGATCGGCCGCATGGACCTGATGGAACTGCTGGAAGGCGAAACAGCCAAGCAGAACAAGCTGGACCTGTCGCCGCTGTTGTCGCAAGGCACGGTGCCGGACGATGTGCCGCGCTTCTGCATCAGCGACAGCAACCCGTCCTTCGACAAGGGCGAGCTGGCCGAGCAGATTCTGGCTGATGCACTGCCTGCCATCCATAACAAGCAGATGCTGGAACTGTCCTACCCGATCGAGAACATCCATCGTTCCATCGGTGCCCGTCTGTCCGGCGAAATCGCCCGTGTACACGGCGCGGCTGGCCTGCCGTTTGGCTGCCTCAAGGTCAAGTTCAACGGCAGTGCCGGTCAGAGCTTTGGCGTATGGAACGCATCCGGCCTGCATCTGGAGCTGGAAGGCGATGCCAACGACTACGTCGGCAAGGGCATGGCCGGTGGCCGCGTCACCATCTACCCGCCGAAAAATGCGGCGTATGAAAGCGGCGAAGCCATCATCATCGGCAACACCTGCCTGTACGGCGCCACCGGTGGCCAGCTGTTTGCCGCTGGTGTGGCGGGCGAGCGTTTCGGCGTGCGTAATTCCGGCGCGCTGGCCGTGATCGAAGGCGCAGGCGACCACTGCTGCGAATACATGACCGGCGGTACCGTCATCGTGCTGGGCGAAACCGGCTACAACTTCGGTGCCGGCATGACCGGTGGCTTCGCCTTCGTCTACGACCCGGGCGAGCGCTTTGCCTACCGCTACAACAATGAACTGGTCGACATTCACCTGATCAACGGCGAAGCAATGGGCATGTACCGTGCCTTCCTGCTGGAGAAGATTGCCAAGCATGTCGAGCTGACCGGCTCCGAAACCGGTCGCGCCATGCTGCAAAACTTCGACGACTACGTGGACTACTTCTGGCTGGTGAAGCCAAAGGCCGCCACGTTGGACAGCCTGCTCAAGGATTGACGATCACGGGCGGGGCGTTTGCCCCGCCGCAATGGAAACAACAGGGTCTGCTGCCGTTTACAAGGCCGGGCCCGCAGTCAGGAAACGATCATGAGTGACGTATTCCAGTTCATGAAGCTCTCCCGCAACCCCGGCGAAAAAGTCGAAGCTGCGGTGCGCAAGATTGAGTTCAAGGAAATCTACCAGCCGCTGCATCAGGTGGATGCAGCCGAACAGGCCGGGCGCTGCCTGTCCTGTGGCAACCCTTATTGCGAATGGGAATGCCCGGTACACAATTACATTCCCAACTGGCTGAAACTGGTGGACGAAGGCAAGTTGTTTGAAGCGGCCGAAATGTCGCACAAGACCAACAGCCTGCCGGAAATCTGCGGCCGCGTTTGCCCGCAAGACCGCCTTTGCGAAGGTGCTTGCACGCTCAATCAGGGTGGTTTTGGTGCCGTCACCATTGGCAGCATCGAAAAATACATCACCGACGAAGCCTACAAGGCCGGCTGGCGTCCGGACATGTCCAAGGTGATCTGGAGCAACAAGAAAGTCGCCGTCATCGGTGCTGGCCCGGCTGGCCTTGCCTGTGCCGACGTGCTGGTACGCAACGGCGTGAAGCCGGTGGTCTACGACCGTTACGAAGAAATCGGCGGCCTGCTTACCTTCGGCATCCCGGAATTCAAGCTGGAAAAGTCCGTTGTTCAGCGCCGTCGCGAAATCATGCAAGGCATGGGCGTGGAATTCGTACTGAATACCGAAATCGGCAAGGACATCGAAATCGAAGCCCTGCTGGAACAGTACGACGCCGTATTCATGGGCATGGGTGCTTACAAGTACATGAAGGGTGGCTTTGCCGGAGAAGATCTGCCGGGCGTGCTGGAAGCGCTGCCGTATCTGGTCAACAACGTACGTCAGTGCATGGACACCCTGCCGGAAGGCGAAGCCGCTGTTTCCATGTCCGGCAAGCGCGTGGTGGTGCTGGGTGGTGGCGACACCGCCATGGACTGCAACCGCACCGCCATCCGTCAGGGTGCCAAGCGTGTCACCTGCGCCTACCGCCGTGACGAGGCAAACATGCCGGGTTCCAAGCGCGAAGTGGCCAATGCCAAGGAAGAGGGCGTGGAATTCCGCTGGAACAGCCAGCCGGTGGGCATTGAACAACTGCCCAATGGCGCGCTGGCCGTGATCCTGGCCGAAACCCGCCTGGGAGAGCCGGATGCCAAAGGACGTCGTAATGCCGAAATCGTACCGGGCAGCGAAGAGCGCATCGAGTGCGACCACGTCATCATCGCCTTCGGCTTCCAGGTGGAAGCTGCCAGCTGGTTTGACCGCGCTGGCATCAGCAGCCAGCCCAATGGCCGCACCATTGCCTCGGAAAAGTCCAAGTTCAAGTACCAGACCAGCCACGCCAAGATCTTCGCAGGCGGCGACCAGGTACGCGGCGCTGACCTCGTGGTGCGTGCCGTGTTCGAAGGCCGTCAGGCTGCAGAAGGCATGCTGAGCTACCTGCAGGTGTGGTAAGTAGGGATTGCCTGATTGCTTGAGTAATAAAGCCCGCCTACCGGCGGGCTTTTTCGTTACGCGTGCGGTAGGTGGCTGTAGCCAAGCCAGCTGTTACAATGTGTCGTTTTTGATTTTGATTTTGATTATGCAGACTGGTTTGAACACAATCTGCTCAGTCCGCGCGCATTTTGAAATGTGGCTGCCTGCAAGCCGTGTGTACACGGCGAGATGCATGACTGGCCATCATTGTTTGCCATGTATGAGGTATTCATGACTCGTTTTCTGTCGATGAGCGACGCGGCGGCCAGCAAAGGCTGGCACGCAATGGCGGTACTGTTGCTGTCCTTCATCTATGTTGCCGTATGCAGCGTGGGGCATACGGTGGCATTACGTTACGCCTTTCAAGGTGGTTTGCTGCTATTAGCACTGCCTTTGTTGCACCATAGCCTGCCCACCTTCAGGGCTGCCAGATATCCCATCATTCTGCTGGCCCTGTTCATGGCCTATGCCACAGTACATACCTTGCTGTTATCACGCTGGCCAGCCATTTCCATTGCGGAACTGCGCAGCCAACTGGGGATAGCCACCTTATGGTTCTTTATCGGCATGGTTCTGTATCGGGTATGGCGCAAGTTTTCCATTATCGACGTGGTGATTGCCGGTGGCGTAGCGCTGGCACTAGCCGAGTTCGGCCTGGAGGCCTACCAGTATTTCACCACCGGTACCTGGCCATACCGTGAAACCTTCTCGACACCCACGTATCTTGAATTCACCTTCCTGATCAACTTCGTGTTGGCCTTTGTCGTCGCCACCTTGTGCTTTGGGCATTGGGGTCGCAGCCAGGTCAGCCGCATCAGCAAACCATGGCTGCTGGCCATTCTGGCCTTGTTCGTCTTTGTCAGCCTGCATGCTGCCGCGCGTAACGGCATGATCGGCATGGTGTACCTCAGCATGTCCATGTTGCTGCTGTATTCCATTTTTCAGGGCGTGAAGCATGGTTGGGGCAAGTTATTGCTGATCTGGCTGGTGGTGCTTGGCACTCTGGGAGGGCTAGTGACCTATGCGATCAAGCAAGACAGTCGCAATCTGGCGTTTACCGAATCGGTAGCGGCTGGCTGGGACTACCAGCAGCATCCTAGCTGGACGCAGATCGGCCCCTTGCCGTTGATGTCAAACGGTGAACCGGTGGATGACTCGGCTTTCAAGCGCGTGGCCTGGATTCACAGCGGCCTGGACATGATAGCCAGCCATCCCCTTGGTTTTGGCTTCATGCGCGAAGTATTTGCCCAGGCGGCCACCAGCATGGGCATCAAGAATAATCTGGGGCATGCCCATAGTGGCTTCATCGATCTGGGGCTGGCACTGGGTGTCCCCGGCATTGTGCTGTGGCTGCTGTTCTGCGCCAGCTTGTTTGTCACTGGCTACCGGCGTTTCCGCTATCAGCAGGATGTACGCGGCCTGATGCTGATGTTGATGGTGTGCGGCTTTCTGGGGCGCATGCTCAATGAGAGCATCTTCCGCGACCATATGCTGCAGTTGTTCTTGTTTGTGGCAGGGGCTTTGCTAGCAGAGTTGAATGGCAACTTGACTAAACGTGTTGATGATTAAAACGTGGGTGTCCGTGTCATTTCCCGGACACCCGGTTCTATCCATGCATCAAGCGCGTCCGTATCTATCCTCCAGGCGCACGATATCATCTTCGCCAAGATAAGAGCCGGATTGAACTTCGATCAATTCCAGTGGAATTTTCCCCGGATTCTCCAATGCATGTACTTCGCCAACCGGAATATAGATCGATTGGTTTTCAGTAAGCAGTACCTCTTCCTTACCGCGTAACACTTTTGCTGTCCCAGAGACAACAATCCAGTGCTCTGCGCGATGGTGATGCATCTGTACTGACAGGCGTGCACCCGGCTTCACAGAAATACGTTTTACTTGATAGCGGCTGCCAGTATCCACACTGTGATAACTCCCCCAAGGACGATATACTTTGCAGTGTTGATCTGCTTCTTTCCTTGCGTGTAGTTTAAGTTCTTCAACTATCTTCTTTACATCCTGACTTTTGCCTCTACGCGTCACCAGTACAGCATCTGCCGTATTAACCACAATGAGATCATTGACCCCTTGTGTAGCCAATAACCGCCCTCCCTCACTGTATAAATAGCAGTTCTGGCTATCCTGGCTAATGACATCCCCACGTACCACATTTCCGGCAGTATCGTGTGCAGAAACTTCCCACAAGGCATCCCAGGAGCCGACATCGCTCCATCCTGCATCCAGGGGAGTAACTACTGCATTAGCTGTCTTCTCCATTACCGCATAGTCAATTGACTCTGCACGACAGGCTGTAAATGTGGCAGGATCAAGGCGCAAGAAATCATGGTCAACCGCTGCAGTGTCTATTGCCAAACGACATGCTTCTAGAATGTCGGGCGCATGCTTAGCAAGTTCATCCAGCAAAGCGGAAGCTTTGAACATGAACATGCCGCTATTCCATAAGTATGAACCACAATCCACATATTGTTGTGCTGTTGGTAAATCAGGCTTTTCAACAAAACGACTAATATTCATGCCTACTGAAGTTGCATCCAGAGGCTTGCCCATTTCAATATAGCCATAACCTGTTTCCGGATGAGTTGGGACAATTCCGAAAGTAATCAGGGTACCACTAGATGCTAAATGACGAGCATGATCAATGGCAAGTTGGAAAGCTGCGATATCCTGGATGGCATGATCTGCGGCAAGAACAAGCAATAAGGGGTCTTTACCTTGCTGTAGAGCTGCCATCGCAGCTACTGCCACCGCAGGAGCAGTATTACGGCCGACAGGTTCCAGAATGATTGAGGAGGCTTTAACATCTATCTGTCTCAATTGTTCTGCAACAATAAAGCGATGTTCTTCATTGCAAACAATAATTGGGCTTTGCAATTGGGGAACGCCAGTAAGGCGTTGCAAAGTACTCTGCAACATTGTTTTTTCGTCGCACAGGCTGAGGAATTGCTTGGGAAACAGTCCACGTGAAAGTGGCCATAGGCGGCTACCAGTACCGCCAGATAGTATAACTGGAATCATAGTAGCTCCATGCGTTTATTTTGACTTTTGCAAAATTTGATGATTCGTCTTTTTTCTATCAACATCAATAAACCAGCCCCACTTGTTAAAATATTTAATAGCGGAGCAGATATGAATGAAAAGTATTTTCTTGTTCTTGTAAGAAGATTTTGCAAATTCATGTATTATTTTGACGCTGGGGAAAAATAAAATATTCCCGGACTGTGAAATGCGTCGTGTCAAGTCTATATCTTCCATGTACATGAAGAATCGCGGATCAAAGCCTGCGTGCTGCTTTAATATATCAGTTTTAATCCCGATGAAACACCCGGATGCGCAAGGAAGGTGTATTTCACTTTCATAGTCAAACCAATGCATTTCATACTGATAATCTAATTTCTTTGCTGCCCATGGCATAAAGCGACGGAAGATCAGATTAGCAGGTGTTGGCAAAATTTTACAAAGACGCTGTATTTTTTTGTCAGGATAAATTATTTGTGGGGTTATTGCAGAAAGTTCTACTTCACCTAGTAAACGTGTTGCTAGTTGTTCTATTGCAGATGCATCGAATTCAATGTCTGGGTTTAATATAAAGTGGACGTCAGAATCTATGAGGGGGAGTGCCTTGTTATGCGCTATTCCAAATCCTGGATTGTCAGGGCTATGAATGTACAACGTATTATAAGATGAACATATCGAGGAAAGTACATCACAGGGGGAGTTATCAATGCAAATGGTTTTAATATCAATTGTTGATTTGGCAATGCACGCAAGTAGCTTGCTTACCATTTCAACTGGTGTCTTATAAAAAACAACGGATGCGGATATTTTCATGAGTATCTATCAATTTAATGAGTGGTTTGCCACATCCTGATGCGTCGGTATAAATATTTTATTTTTTCAAATGAGGATGCTAAGAAATACTCTATGCAAGATATCTTTTTATTTCTTTTTAATGTTTTGAAAACTTGCATGGCACCTTCATGCATGGCAGGGACATTTTTGCTAAGTCCAGATTCGCCAAGGGGCATTTTAAAACCACCTGCCAGTGAGGAGTTGATGAATAATCCCGGATAAGCCATGGTATTTTCAATCCAGCACTTATGATCTTCCATTCTACGCAGTGATTCGTCAAACAATATAAAATCTGACTTAAATGCCATTACTGTTGGTGTGGCAAAGTAATTTTTAAACAAAAGTTTCTTGTAATTTATTATCTTGTAGGTTGTTATTTTATCATTCAGACAATTACTTGTATTTAAATTTGGTATGTATTGATGAGCGCTAATTTTATATTTTAATTCAACTGTTAATGCATATTGAATTTCAATTTTATTTGGATGCCAGCAATCATCAGCATCAAGGAATGCAATATAATTGGATTCGGATTTTAAAATCCCAATATTCCTGGCGTGCGACACGCCCATATTTTTTTTTAACTTAATAATTTGTAATTTTGTCAGGCCACCAATTATGGTTTGAAGGTTATCTAAATAGGTTGTAGAGGTCGAGCCATCATCGACAACTACTATTTCATTAGGTAGCACTGTTTGCGAAATTACAGATTTTATTGCGCGAGAAAGAGTTTCTTCTGCATTAAAACAGGGCACTATCACCGATAGATCTGCCTTAACAACCATGATCAAATCCTTATGAAATTACTTCAATTTTAACTTGATCATGATTCTTGCAGGTATCATCATTCCAAAGAGATAGGATAGATTTTTTGTCAGGAAAAGTTCCCTTAATTTTAGACTGAGGTTATAAATTCGTATGGTATATAAATTCTTGGAAGAAGTCGCCTGATGTCGATGGCGGCGATATAAAAGAAGCTTCTTGTCAAGACGTTGGAATTTCACGTCAGGAAGTTCCCTTGCAATACGCATCCATAAGTCGTAGTCTTCTGAGAATCGGCCAAATGAATATCCACCCAACTGGTTAAGTATGTTCTTTCTTAGCATGACAGTGGGGTGTGCAATACAGCAAAAATAAGGCAGCAAATCTTTAATTTCATCATTTGATAGCCCACCGAATTCAGCCTCACTGAAAATAGTTCCACCCTCATCGATATAGGAATAGGAAGTAGATACAACGCCAATATCAGGATGATGGTCAAGGACTGCAACCTGATGCTTTAATCTTGACTTGTCAGCAATATCATCAGCATCCATCCTGGCAATGTAATTACCACGGGAAAGATGAGTGCCTAGGTTCAAGGCAAAGGGTAAGCCCTTGATCTCTGTTCGAATGATTGTGATAGCTGGGTTGTTTGAATAACGATTAATAATAATATTAAAATCATCATCACTACAGCCATTTGCAATAATTAACAGCTCAAAGTCCAGAAAGTCTTGTGCAAGAATGCTATCGACAGCCACTGGAAAATACTCATCCACCTTGTAGACAGGGAGCAGGACAGAAACATGTGGTTGCTTGTTATCAGTACTCATCTCAAGACTCATGATATTTGTTTAGTTTAATCCAGCTATCTGGTATCAAGTCCTCAGTATTAATGCTCTGATCATCAAACCATGGTTTTGGGCAGATCACGATATTATCTTGCCCATGGTCAGCTAGCCAAGCAGCCCACCAACTGAATGTACTATTTGCGATGACATGATTTTTTGCATTAGACATTAGCCAGAAATCTTCCTCTGCAGTGCCTCCTGTGACATAACTGCATTGATAACCTTGCAGTAAATCACCAAATTCAAGTTCGGTCCAGGTAATGTCATCGCTGAAAAAGAAAAACTCTGGTTCTATATATTTATTTTTAATTAATTCGATTGCTGCCTTGTAATAGTCAGTAGAGCATACGCCATGCTTGGCAAGGGCATGTGGGTTAGATAAGTAATCTCCACGGCGAATATGAATAGCTACCACGTCATCTTGTCTGATCTTTCGTAGATAGTCCTGGTAATTCTCATTCAATTCATTTTTAGGAGAGAATTCTATCTTTAATGATTCTCTGTACTTGGAGAAGTATGCAGCACTTTGCCAGTATCCAACAAGATTGACTATCTTGTTCTGTTTGATTGGTAATGCCTGGAAGGTGAATGCTTTTTCAAGCAACCAGTTGCCGAAGAAAAAGTTAAGTTTTGGAAATCGTGTCAGTAATTTAATTTGCCATAATGGGAAGTATGAATATTCTTCAATTTTTAATTCTCTTGCTGATATATTAAATCTGTCGAGTTTATACCCGCCATGTAAGGTATAGGAATCAAAAAAACGAATATCAAGAACCAGTTCCCTTCCTTGTTCTTTGGATAGTGCGTATGCTGTTGCATACTGAAAGAGCTGGTTTCCTAGTCCACCCATCAGCCTGGTAGAAATAATATTATGCATTGGATTTCTCTGTCGGCAACTGAATGTGTAGCATAAAGTCAATAGAGTCGTTATTTTTTTGTATGAGGTACAGTAGCCCAATAGCAAATAGTGCAATCATGCTGATGGAGGCAGCCTGAGAAATAAATGAATGATAATTGGGTAGTAGCTTTGAAAAAAGAAATATCAAAATACCACATGCGGTACTGATAACAATTGGTTTTGTCTGCATTTTAAAATCTAGACATTTTCCTACTCGGTAAAAGGCTGTTGTAGCAGCAATAGCCCAGGAAATGGCCATGATCCATGGTAAGCTTTGTACAGAATGGAAAAATGTATAGCAGAAAATGACCCCGACTATTCCGGATATGGCTGCTATCAAATAGGGAATTATCATCGATGATGTTTTTTTCTCTATCTGAGTTGCCTGCATTTGTACGTTTGTAAATACGCGCAAGAATTCAAAAATCATTGCAGTTTGACAGTATTCAACTGCATCACTATAACGACTATCAGTAAGCAATGTTATGAGTTTTGGTGCGACGGAAATGCCGAAAAACAACATGAAAAGATAGCTGGGAAGTAAAGCACTCTTCATGTGAAAAAATGCAAGCTTTGAATATTGCTTATTGTTCACGCTGAGCGCGTAGTAATATTTTGGATATATTACCTGGCTGCCAATTGTTTCAATAATAGCCCAAAATTGCCCTGATATGGCAAAGCCTACAATAAAGATTGCAAGTACACTTCCACCCCAAACGTAATCTACATAAAATCGATATCCGTTAGATAGAAACCACATTAAACCAGTGGATGCTGCAATAGGTAGGCAGTAATGAATGATTTCATTGCTACGTATAAATTTTTCTTTCAAATTTTGTTTTTGTGGGCGCAAATTTTTTCTAAGCAGGGACGCCGCAACCAATGCTCCAAGCAAAAGCCCGACTACTTGCCCTGCCAGCCAGGTTGAAACCTGTGCGCTGATATTCACCAGTATGACTGAGCATAGCAAGCTTGCTAGTGTAGTCAGCAGAGCGAGTGATGCGGATTGCTCCTGTTTGCCCAACATATTCATTAGCGGGATTAATGTGGCGTTCCAGGTTCCAGCCCATATCATTGTTGCAACGGCGGTGCTGACACCTGCAATCAAAAACCAGTCAGTCGCAGGATATATATGCCACCCATACCAGATAGCAGTACAAATTAACGATAGCAGTGTAAGAAAGGTAAGATATCTATTGTATTGGAACAATTTCTCCTGCAATACATTTTTCTGGTACCACTCATGAGTATGTCTATTTAGAAATTGCCCAATTGGGTTGATAAAAAAAAGACCGAAGAAAGTCGTTATGGATGTTAGCAAGCCAAGAAGACCAAACTGCTCCAGAGGAAGAAAATGTGTGGAGAGTCGAATGGTTGCCAGACCGATTAAAGCTTGACACAGTCTTGTGAAAGACAGCCAAAGGATAACAGTCTTGTTCTTAGTCAATCTAATCTTCCAATATCTTTCAGTATTTGGTTTGTGATGGTAGCGGCAAAATATTCAGCTGAAAATGGTGTGGATCTTTTACTTTTTAAGAATGATTTAATATTATCTTGGTATTTTTCAAGTTGTGTGTCGTTCAGGGAGCGCATATGTTCAAAGAGCTGCTGGTGGTTTTGGAATTTTCTCCGGTCAATATAGCAATCTTCGGGGATGTAATCCTGAATGTCCGGAGCTCCCCAGTAAACGGGTATGCAGCCTGCAAAAAAACAATCAAATATTTTCTCGGTAATATATGAGTTGTGATTTTTAAAATTTTCATAGCAAATGCAGAATTTGAAATCATTCAAAACTACTTGCTTGTTTTCTATTCGGCCATGGTATGACTTGAATGGATTTATTTTTAAAAAACTAGGTATTTTCCCATATATTTTAAATGCCTTTTTCAAAATATTGTTGCGTGGCATTGCTGGTTTATCCCAGCCAACTCCATATAATGAAAATAAATCTAAATGATTGGATTCAAACCATCTTATGGTCTTTAGTCGTTCGCTGTAAAGGTCATTTGCTTGGTGTGTAGCACTACTTTTGTTGCCAGCTATTAAACATGCGAAACCGGTTCTATTTCGAGATGGTATTACATCTTCCAGAATTATTTTGTTAGGGAAGAATATTTTCTTAATATTTTTTGATTTTATATCTGTGCGCCATGTAAAAATCATGTCTGCACCACTAGATACTAGATAATTCGCGGAATTATTTTTATGGATTTCAGGGGTTTCTAGCGCCAGTATATATTTTCGAACGTTCTTGTTATATAAAGTATTGTTAGGTCTATAGTCGTTATGGATTATAAATAATGGATCTTCGTTTTCAGGTGTCAGATAGTCTGATGTATGGATTTCGATATTATTTTCATTGAGTGTTTTTTTTAAAAGAAAATAGGGGTATGCTGCATTGTCCCTATTTATTTTGGTGTTCGATAATAAAAATAATTCATCATTGCTATGGCCTGAAATGATTAGCCCATATTTATTGCGGCCGGCAGTCGAATATTTTTCTTGCGTTACTTGGGTCATGTTCCCACCATTTGGCTTTAGAGAGATATTTTTGTGTTTCCTCATCAAGCCTATATTTGATAATCCGTGCAGGAACACCTGCGACAATTGCGTAGTCTGGTACATCTTTTGTTACAACCGAGTTCGCCCCTATCACTGCTCCGGTACCAATTTTCACACCTCTAAGTATTACCGCATCTACGCCGATCCATACATCAGGGCCGATTATGCAGATGCCCTGCGTAAGCTGGTTGTATGGATCATCGTAAAAAATTGAAGATGTGGATGGTTTTGATAAGTCGTGTTCACCTTGTCCAATAGATACATTATTGGCAATGGAAACATACTGAGCAATTTCAGATTTAGTAATGTTGCAGTTTTTTCCAATATATGTATTGGATTTTATTTTGGTGTGCTTGTCAATGCTTGTATGCTTCCCAATGGCGATGTGATTTCCATTGATTGCCCTCCAGTCGGTTTCAAATGATTGAAAGTTGACATGCTTCAATAGGCTGAAATATTGTTTCGCAATAATCCATATTAAATATTTAATGAAGGAAGTCATCACAAATCAATAGTTGTTTTTAGGAATTTAAGTTCATCATGGAGAGTGAAATGATGATTTCCTACGAATAGGCCATTTTTATCAATGTGGTCGGCATTTTCCAATGTGTCGTGAATGCTGTAATCAAACCACTTCATCACTTCATTTTTTGCGAAATTACCTGCAACGATTGGACGGACATCAATATTAGCGGCTGATAAGCGATTGACTAGCTCATTCCTGCTAATAGGTGCCTCCGGCTTCAAAGTCATTGCAAACCCAAACCAGCTGCTGCAGCCAGTTTCTTGCTGAATTTCGATCCATGGGTGATTGTGAAACAAGGACTGGAATATTTGAGCATTCTGACGACGCATGGCAATCATGCTATCCAGCTTTCTAATTTGTTCCTGACCGATGGCACCACTTAACTCCAGAGGGCGCAAATTGTATCCGGGAAGCACAAAGCGGAATGACTCTTCGAATGGATTATCGCTTTTTTCCCCGCAGACATGATTATGCTTTGGCAGATTACGCGTCCAGCCATGCGCACGCACACTTAATAGAATGTGGTACAGCTCCTCATCATCAGTGACGACAAGCCCTCCCTCCATTGTGGAAATGTGATGGCTAAAGAAACTGCTGAATGTCCCCATCAGTCCATAAGTACCTGCTTGCTTCCCTGCCAGGGTTGCCCCCATCGATTCACAGTTGTCTTCCAGCAGAATGATATTTTTGTCAGCAATGATTTTATTGATCTGAATAAAATCATTTGGGTTTCCGAGCAAGTTCACGGTCAAGATGGCTCTGGTCTTGCTGCTGATTGCGGACTCCAGCTTTTTGAGATCTATATTCAGTGTAGTCGGGTCGATATCAACAAATTTTACAGTCAGGCCATATTGTTGAAGTGGATAGTAGGTAGTGCTCCAGGAGACTGCCGGGACGATTACTTCATCACCAGCTTGCAGTGGATTTTCCTTACGGAACATCAGTGCCGCAATCATTGCCAGGTTAGCAGAGGAGCCAGAGTTAACCATTACTGCATAGCGACTACCTACCCATTCAGCAAATTGCTGTTCGAATTTGGCAACTTCTTTTCCCATGGAAAACATGCCAGAGCGAATGACTCGTTGCATGGCTTCATATTCGGCTTCATCCCAGGTTGTGCTGGCCAGTGGGTAATGCATGTTCAATTCCCTTGCTGTGTTCTTAAATAATATTGGTAGGTCTTTGACAGGCCATCGTGCAATGAAGTCTTTGCCTGCCAGCCCCAGCGATGTGCTTTGTCGACATTGGTGAGTTTGCGGTTCATACCAACCGGTTTACTCAAATCGTGTACGAAACTTCCTTGGTAGCCGACTACCGCAGCCGCAATTTGGTAATATTCATTTACGGTATGGTCATGACCCAAGCCAATGTTCATCAAGGCTGGAGATTCTTCTATACGTTCACAGAGTTGGATAAGTGCTTCTGCCAAGTCACCGGCATACATGAACTCGCGACGTGCATTACCATCCCCCCAAATTTCTACCGTCTTTTCACCTGTCAATTTTGCATGATGCAATTTGTGGAGAATGGCTGGTATCAGGTGAGACCAGCGTGGATCAAACTTGTCGAATGGTCCATATAGATTGCAGGGAATGATGGTTTTGTAATGCAATGTGCTGTCTTCTCGTGAAAGGTAGTCAGCCAGTCGCGCAACTGTTATCTTGGCAAGAGCATAGCCCTCATTGGTTGGCTCCAATTCGCCACCCAGCACATCCTCCTCAACCAGCGCTTCCATTCTGTTGCGAGGGTACATGCAAGAGCTGCCGATATTAATCAGTTTGCTTATGCCAAGTTCTGCTGCGGCCAGTAATAAATTACGGCCCATGTCCATATTTTCGACAAGAAATCGTACCGGCTCACGCATGTTTGCCTGTATACCACCAACTTTGCCTGCGGCATGAATGACGAGATCTGGTTTGTGTTGTTTCAGAAAACTCAAGGTGTCCGCATAATCAGTCAAGTCCAATTCGGCATGCCGTGGAGTCAACCATTCAAAGTCTTTAGCATTATCATGTCCCAGCAGATTGGAGCCAACCATACCGGACGAGCCAGTCAACAAAATTTTCATATCGAAATCTACTGTATATTTATCGTTCGCAACTGACTTTTACATCAAAGCCATGGTTTTTAAGTAGAGCATGTTGTCTGGCTTGTTCAAGGTCATAGTTGACCATTTCTTGGATCATTTCATCCAGAGTGGTTTCTGGAACCCACCCCAGCTTTTCTTTTGCTTTGCTTGGGTCGCCTAGCAGTGTTTCAACTTCTGCTGGACGGAAGTAGCGTCGATCTACTTCTACGATAACGTCACCAACCTTCAGTGCAGGGGCATTATTGCCTTCAATAGCAGTTACTTTTGCTATTTCATTTACACCTGTACCGATAAATTCCAGCTTGATGCCCAGCTGTGCTGCGGATTTTTGAATGAATTCACGGACGCTATACTGCAGGCCTGTAGCAATGACAAAGTCTTCTGGCTGATCTTGTTGTAGCATCATCCACTGCATTTTTACATAGTCGCGCGCATGACCCCAATCGCGCAGGGCATCCATATTGCCCATATACAGGCACTTTTCAAGCCCGTAAGCGATGTTGGCCAGGCCACGTGTGATTTTGCGAGTAACAAAGGTTTCACCACGGCGGAAGGATTCATGGTTGAACAGAATTCCGTTGCAGGCGTAAATGCCATATGCTTCGCGATAATTGATGGTTATCCAGTATGAGTACAATTTCGCAACTGCATAAGGGCTGCGTGGATAGAATGGTGTGGTTTCCTTCTGAGGAACCTCCTGTACCAAACCATATAGCTCTGACGTGGATGCCTGGTAAAAGCGAGTTTTCTTTTCAAGGCCGAGAAAGCGGATTGCTTCCAGCAGTCTCAATGTCCCCATCGCATCGACATCAGCGGTGTATTCAGGAGACTCAAAGCTGACTGCGACGTGCGATTGAGCACCCAGGTTGTAAACTTCATCAGGCTGCACTTCATTGATAATACGGATGAGGTTTGATGAGTCCGTCAGATCGCCGTAGTGCAGTTTTAGCTTCGGATTTTCTACATGCGGATCTTCAAAAATATGATCAATACGCTGGGTATTGAATAAAGAAGCACGTCGTTTTATCCCGTGAACTTCATAGCCCTTTTCGAGCAGAAACTCTGCCAAGTAAGAGCCATCTTGGCCGGTAATGCCTGTAATCAGTGCTTTTTTCGTCATTTTAAATTCTTTCCGTTATGTTCAATATCAGATTAGGGATAGGCATACATAACATGAGTTATACTGACAGTAAGTCTAGTACGTGTATTATCTGTTTTAAGCAAACAAATCAGCGTCCCATACTTCTTGTGCCTTTTCGTCTTTTCCCGAGAGGTGTGGCGTAACATGTAGTGGCCAGTTGATATTGATTTTTTGATCATTCCAGATAATGGAGCGATCAGATGCGGCATGCCAGTATTCATCAACCTTGTATTGCACTTCTGCGGTCTCGCTCAAGGTAAGGAATCCGTGGGCAAATCCTGCAGGTATCCACAGCTGCTTTTTGTTTTCTGCCGATAAGTGAATTGCAATCCACTGCAAAAATGTAGGGGAAGATTTTCTGATATCGACAGCAACATCAAAAATTTCACCTGCGGTACAGCGAACCAGTTTGGACTGGGCAAACGGTGGCAATTGATAGTGCAGGCCACGCAGCACGCCCTTGGCGGAGCGGCTGTGGTTGTCCTGAACAAATTCCACCTTGCGACCGATGGCTTCATCAAAGCGCTGCTGGTTGAAGCTTTCAAAGAAAAAACCGCGTTCATCACCAAATACGGCGGGTTCAATGATTTTGACATCCGCAATGGCGGTATCGATGATTTTCATGAATGACTTGCTTTCTTACTTCAGCAACTGCAGCAGGTACTGCCCGTAGGCATTTTTCTTTAGCGGTTGGGCCAGTTTTTCCAGCTGGGCGGCGTCTATCCAGTGTTGCACGTAGGCAATTTCTTCCAGACAGGCCACTTTCAGGCCTTGGCGGTTTTCTACGGTAGCAATGAACTGGCTGGCTTCCAGCATGGATTCGTGGGTGCCGGTATCCAGCCAGGCATAGCCACGGCCCATGGTTTGCACATCCAGCTGGCCTTGCTGCAGGTAGTGGTTGTTGACGTCGGTGATTTCCAGCTCGCCGCGCGGTGAGGGACGGATGGATTTGGCGATGTCGACCACCTGGCTGTCGTAGAAGTACAGGCCGGTGACTGCGTAATTGGATTCGGGGCTAAGCGGTTTTTCTTCGATGGACAGTGCTTTGCCCTGAGCATCGAATTCCACCACGCCATAGCGCTCCGGGTCCTGTACGTGGTAGGCGAATACGCTGGCACCGCTTTGCTTGGCATTGGCGGCTTTCAGCAGCTTGGGGAAGTCATGGCCGTGAAAGATGTTGTCGCCCAGCACCAGTGCTGAGGGGGCACCCGCCAGGAAGTCTTCACCAATGATAAAGGCCTGGGCCAGGCCGTCCGGGCTGGGTTGCACGGCGTATTGCAGCTTGATGCCCCACTGGCTGCCATCACCCAGTAGTTGTTCAAAGCGTGGCGTATCTTGCGGCGTGGAGATGATCAGAATGTCGCGAATCCCGGCCAGCATCAGGGTGCTGAGCGGGTAGTAGATCATCGGTTTGTCGTAGATGGGCAGCAATTGCTTGCTGACTGCCAGCGTGGCGGGATACAAGCGGGTGCCGCTGCCACCGGCCAGAATGATGCCTTTACGTTTCATCTGCATGCGCCCTGCATCAGGAATTGAAGATTTGCTGGAACACGTGTTCCACGCCGTTCTGCCATGCTGGCATGGTCAGGCCGAAATTGCGTTCGATTTTACTGCAATTTAGCCTGGAGTTGCCGGGGCGTTTTGCAGGGGTTGGGTAGGCGCTGCTGGGGATGGCATGCAGGTGTTCCGGCTGCAGTTGCAGTTCCACTCCGTAACGTGCTGCCAGTGTGAGCAAGTATTGGGTATAGCCATGCCAGCTGGTGCTGCCGCTGCTGGTCAGGTGGTAGGTGCCCAGCGGGGTTTTACCTGGTTCGGCTTGCCATTGCTTGATGATGTGGGCTGTGACATCGGCAATCAGCGCTGCGGGTGTGGGGGCGCCAATCTGGTCTGCCACTACATTCAGGCTGTCACGTTCGCGCGCCAGCCGCATGATGGTTTTGAGGAAGTTGCCGCCATGTGAACCCACTACCCAGCTGGTGCGCAGGATGATGTGCTGTGCACCACTGGCACGGATGGCTTGTTCGCCCTGCCATTTGCTTTGGCCGTATACCGATTGCGGGTTGCTGGCATCTTCTTCCAGATAAGCATCGGCCTTGTCGCCATCAAAAACATAGTCGGTAGAGTAATGCAGCAGCAGGGCCTGGTGTGCTGCCGACCAGTTGGCCATGGCTGCTGGTGCTGCGGCATTTACGGCATGGGCGAGCTGGGTTTCGTTCTCTGCCTTGTCTACTGCGGTATAGGCTGCCGGGTTGACGATGATGTCTGGCTGGGTTTGATCCAGTACAGTGGCAATCTCATCCGGGTGGGATAGGTCCAGTTGCTGGCGATCCAGGCAGATGCACTCACCTAGCATGGCCAGCGAGCGGCGCAGTTCGAAGCCTAGCTGGCCGTTGATGCCGGTAATCAGAATGCGGCTCATGCCTTATTCCCGTAGTGTTGCTCCAGCCATTGGCGATAATTGCCGCTGGTGACATTGCTGACCCAGTCTTGGTTGTCCAGATACCACTGTACGGTTTTGTGGATGCCGCTTTCAAAGGTTTCGGCCGGTTTCCAGCCCAGCTCGCGTTCCAACTTGCGTGCATCAATCGCGTAGCGGCGGTCGTGGCCCGGGCGATCTTGTACGTAGGTGATTTGCGCGGCATAACCGGTGCCATCGGCCTTGGGGCGCAGGGTGTCCAGAATGCTGCAGATGGTGTGGACAACCTCCAGATTGGCTTTTTCGTTCCAGCCGCCCACGTTATAGGTTTCACCCAGGCGTCCTTGTGCCAGCACGGTGCGGATGGCGCTGCAGTGGTCTTTGACATATAGCCAGTCGCGGATTTGCTGGCCATCACCGTAAATGGGCAAGGGCTTGCCAGCCAGTGCATTCAGGATGACCAGCGGAATCAGCTTTTCCGGAAAATGGTAGGGGCCGTAATTGTTGCTGCAGTTAGTGGTCAGGACTGGCAGGCCGTATGTGTGGTGCCAGGCACGGACCAGGTGATCCGATGCGGCCTTGCTGGCGGAGTAGGGGCTGTTGGGTTCGTAGCGGTTGGTTTCGCTAAACGGCGCGTCGCTGGCGGACAGGGTGCCGTACACCTCATCGGTGGAAACGTGCAGAAAACGGAAAGCAGTCTTGGTTTCGCCTTCCAGTCCATTCCAGTAGGCGCGTACCGACTCCAGCAGATTGAAGGTGCCCACTACATTGGTTTCGATGAAATCACCCGGACCGTGGATGGAGCGGTCGACATGGCTTTCTGCCGCAAAGTTGATCACCGCGCGTACCTGATGTTCCTGCAGCAGTCTGCCAACCAGCTCCCGATCGCCGATATCGCCTTGTACAAACAGGTGGCGCGGATCGTTTTCCAGGCTTGCCAAGGTTTGCAGATTGCCGGCATACGTCAGCTTGTCCAGATTGATGACTGGTTCACCATTGCCATTTAGCCAGTCGAGAACAAAGTTGGCTCCGATAAAGCCGGCACCGCCAGTGACGAGGATCATGTTTTATCTCTAATCTGGATAGGTTATGTTTTTTGCAGGCTACGACTCAACGGTAGCCATTTGGGTTTTGCTGCTGCCAGCGCCACGTATCGCGGCACATGTCTTCCAGGCTGCGGTTGGCACTCCAGCCCAAGCGCTGTGTTGCTTGCTCGGGTGATGCCCAGTACTCGGCAATATCACCGGCACGGCGCGGCGATACCTGGTACGGGACCTCCTGGCCGGTGCTGTTGATGAAGGCATTCACCATATCCAGTACCGAATAGCCTTTGCCGGTACCAAGATTGACCGTGAGCGAACCATTGTCCAGCGCTTCCAGCGCCTTTACATGGCCTTGCGCCAAGTCAACCACATGAATGTAGTCCCGAATGCCAGTCCCGTCTGGGGTGGGGTAGTCATCTCCAAAGACATTCAATTTGGGTAGTTTTCCGATGGCTACCTGGGAAATAAATGGCATCAGGTTGTTGGGAATGCCATTTGGGTCTTCGCCGATCAGGCCGCTTTCATGTGCACCTACCGGATTGAAATAGCGCAAAATGGCAATGCGCCAGTCTGGATCCGACTGTTCCAGATCACGTAGCATGTCCTCAACCATCAGTTTGCTACGGCCGTAAGGCTGCATCGGATTGAGCGGGAAATGCTCTTGTACCGGTACGGTATGAGGAATGCCGTAGACGGTTGCGGTTGAGCTGAAGATGAATTTTTTGCAGCCATGCTGTTTCATGGCTTGCAGCAGGCTGAGCGTGCCGTAGACGTTATTGTCGTAGTAGCGCAGCGGATCGGCTACGGATTCTCCTACGGCTTTAAGCCCGGCAAAGTGCATCACGGCCTTGATGGGGAAGGAAAAAGCCTGCGCAAGTGCCGCCGGATTGCGGATGTCGCCATGAATAAAGTGCAGTTTTTTCCCGGTCAGTGTTTCAATGCGCCGCAGGGCAGTTTCATGACTATTGCACAAATTATCCAATACGATTATTTCATGGTTGGCATTCAGTAGTTCTACGCAGGTATGCGAACCAATATAGCCGGCACCGCCAGTCACCAATATCATTTATCCATTCCAATAAGTAAGTGGTTTTTGCTTGGTGCAGGGCCATGGTAAAGTAGCCCACCGTGGGTAAGTACACTGTGCTCGCCTGCAAGGCCGACATTATAAAACAAAATTGCCCGGCTTCTCGTTGTACAGTCTTGCGACTGGAACGGGCAGGCCCGATTATTCCGTTTCCACGCCCATTCAGGCCTTGATGCCCCATGTTGCAGATTCTTTTGCTCGCACTGATTGCTTCTTTTACTACCGGGCTGTTGCTGATTCGGTATGCGCACTTGCACGCACGTTTCTCTACCGATGGTGACGTCACCGGCGTGCAGAAATTCCACGCCACGCCGGTGCCCCGTATTGGTGGCCTGCCCATCATGCTGGGGCTGGTCGCGGGCTGCGCACTTTCCGGCTATCTGAATACTTCGGTATGGGTATTGCTATTGTTGCTGTCTGCCTTCCCGGCATTTGCCGCAGGTTTTATTGAAGATCTCACCAAGAAAATCGGCCCCTTGCCACGTTTGTTGGCAACGTTTGTGGCGGCTGCATTGGGCTATTTTCTGCTCGGTGCCGGGCTGGCGCGGTTGGCCATTCCGGGTCTTGATCACTTGCTGGCCTCCTACTGGTGGTTATCACTGTTGCTTACCATGATTGCCGTAGGGGGCGTTGCTCATGCGGTCAACATCATCGACGGCTATAACGGTCTGTCGGGTATGGTGGCGGTATTCATCTTCCTGTCCATCATCTATGTCTGTTTCAAGGTGCATGACATCGTATTGATGAGTGTGTGCTTTGCCATGGTCGGCGCTGTGCTGGGCTTTCTGTTCTGGAACTTCCCGCGTGGACTGATGTTTGCCGGCGATGGTGGTGCCTACCTGATTGGCTTCATGATTGCCGAAATGTCGGTGCTGCTGGTGGCGCGCAATCCGGCGGTCTCGCCGTGGTTTCCCTTGCTGTGCGTGATTTACCCGGTGTTTGAAACCATCTTTTCCATTTATCGCCGCAAGTTTCTACAGGGCAGGGCGGTGGGCTACCCGGACGCTCTGCATCTGCACCAGATGATTTACAAGCGCATGGTGTTGTGGATGGTGGGCTCCAAGGAGGCACGTCACCTTACCCAGCGCAATAGCATGACCTCTCCCTATCTATGGCTGCTGACTTCCTTTTCGGTGATTCCGGCCATGCTGTTCTGGAACCATACCTGGGTGTTGATGCTGTTCTGCCTGTTGTTTGTACTGCTCTATCTTTATCTTTACCGCATGATTGTGCGCTTCAAGATCCCGCACTGGCTGGTGCTGCGCCGCCACGACTCCTGACTTTTCCTGCCGGTTTTGCCTGCCTGTAGGGGCAGGCAAAATTTCGGGCAGCCCACTTGAAACATATGCAAGCCGTCCCTATTATTAGCACTCGTCAGGGGTGAGTGCTAATTCCCGCCCCGCACTGCCATCCTGGCAGATCATTTTTGCTTTCAACAGCCAATTGTATTTAGGAGAGATCAATGGCAATTCGTCCGCTGCACGATCGTGTTGTTATCAAGCGCCTTGAGGCTGAAGAAAAAACCGCATCCGGCATCGTTCTGCCGGGCGCAGCAGCTGAAAAGCCCGACATGGGCGAGGTGCTGGCTGTCGGTAACGGCAAGGTACTGGACAATGGCGAGCGCCGTCCGCTGGAACTGAAGGTTGGCGACAAGGTCATCTTCGGCAAGTACTCCGGCCAGTCCGTCAAGGTTGACGGTGAAGAAGTCCTCGTGATGCGCGAGGAAGATGTCATGGGTATCGTCGAGTAATTCCGACCCATACACGCTTCTACGACCCTTTTATAGAATTTTGGAGATTTGAGCATGGCTGCAAAAGACGTAAAGTTTGGTGATTCCGCACGCGCCAAGATGGTGGTTGGTGTCAACATTCTGGCTGACGCCGTCAAGGTTACCCTGGGCCCGAAAGGCCGCAATGTTGTGCTGGATCGCTCCTTTGGCGCGCCGACCATCACCAAGGATGGTGTTTCCGTTGCCAAGGAAATCGAGCTGAAAGACAAGTTCGAAAACATGGGCGCGCAAATGGTGAAGGAAGTGGCTTCCAAGACTTCCGACGTAGCCGGTGACGGTACCACCACTGCGACCGTTCTGGCCCAGGCCATCGTTCAGGAAGGCATGAAGTACGTTGCTGCCGGCATGAACCCGATGGATCTGAAGCGCGGCATCGACAAGGCTGTGGTTTCTCTGGTAGGTGAAATCGCCAAGATCGCCAAGCCATGTGCCACCACCAAGGAAATCGCTCAGGTTGGCTCCATCTCCGCCAACTCCGATTCCGACATCGGTGAAATCATCGCCACCGCCATGGAAAAAGTGGGCAAGGAAGGCGTGATCACCGTTGAAGATGGCAAGAGCCTGAACAACGAGCTGGACGTGGTAGAAGGTATGCAGTTTGATCGCGGCTACCTGTCCCCGTACTTCATCAACAACCAGGAAAAGCAGATTGCCGCTCTGGACAATCCGTTCGTCCTGCTGTTCGACAAGAAGGTTTCCAACATCCGCGACCTGCTGCCGGTACTGGAGCAAGTGGCCAAGTCCGGTCGTCCGCTGCTGATCATCGCCGAAGACGTTGAAGGCGAAGCCCTGGCTACCCTGGTAGTCAACACCATCCGTGGCATCCTGAAGGTGGTTGCAGTCAAGGCTCCAGGCTTTGGCGACCGTCGCAAGGCCATGCTGCAAGATATCGCCATCCTGACCGGCGGTACCGTGATTGCTGAAGAACTGGGTCTGACCCTGGAAAAAGCCACCCTCGACATGCTGGGCCAAGCCAAGCGTATCGAAGTGGGCAAGGAAAACACCATCATCATCGACGGCGCTGGTCAGGCTGATGCCATCCAGGCTCGCGTTGGTGAAATCCGTCGCCAGATCGAAGAAGCTTCTTCCGATTACGACCGCGAAAAACTGCAAGAGCGCGTGGCCAAGCTGGCCGGCGGTGTTGCCGTGATCAAGGTTGGCGCTGCCACCGAAGTGGAAATGAAAGAGAAGAAGGCTCGCGTTGAAGACGCGCTGCACGCTACCCGCGCCGCTGTGGAAGAAGGCGTTGTGGCTGGCGGTGGCGTAGCCCTGCTGCGTGCCCGTTCTACCCTGGACAGCCTGAAAACCGACAACGTTGACCAAGATGCTGGCGTGAAGATCGTGCTGAAGGCTATCGAAGCCCCGCTGCGTCAGATCGTGAAGAACGCTGGCGACGAGCCGTCCGTTGTGGTGAACAAGGTACTGGAAGGCAAGGGTAACTTCGGTTACAACGCGGCTACCGGCGAATACGGCGACATGCTGGAAATGGGCGTGCTGGATCCGGCCAAGGTAACCCGCTCCGCTCTGCAACACGCTGCCTCCGTTGCTGGCCTGATGCTGACCACTGATTGCATGATCGCAGAACTGCCGGAAGACAAGCCGGCTGCTGGCGGCATGCCTGACATGGGCGGTATGGGTGGCATGGGCGGCATGATGTAAGCTGTCTCAGCCTCTCGCTGAACCTGAAAACCCCGCACTTGTGCGGGGTTTTTGTTTTCTGAGCATGACGGAGGTGACGCGGGCCATCTCTGGCACAATAAGACCATTCCGCTTCAGTAAGGACGCAAGATGCAATTACAGCAAATACTGGCCAGCCTGGATGAGTGGCTGGAACCATGGCGTTACAAGGACTATGCCCCCAACGGCTTGCAGGTGGAGGGGCGGGCAGAGGTACAGCGCATCGTCTGTGGCGTGACGGCTTCGCAGGCGCTGATTGATGTCGCGATTGAGCGCCAGGCAGATGCCATCCTGGTACACCACGGTTATTTCTGGAAAGGCGAAGATGCCCGCTTGGTTGGCATGAAACGCGCACGTGTGGCCAAATTGTTGCAGCATGATATCAGCCTGATCGCTTATCACCTGCCGTTGGATGCGCATCTGGAGCTAGGCAACAACGCCCGGCTGGCCGCCATGCTGGGGCTGGAAGTGGCGGGTCAGTGCGGCGACCAGGGCTTGTTGTGGCATGGCCGCTGGTCGCAGGCGGGCTCCGCCCGTGCCTTTGCCGATCATGTTGGCATGGTGTTGGGACGTGAAGCCTTGCTATTGGGCGATGAAAATCAAAGGGTAAGCCGTGTTGCCTGGTGCACAGGTGGTGCGCAGGGTTTCTTTGAAGAGGCCATTGGCCTGGGCGTCAATGCCTTTCTAACAGGCGAAGTATCCGAACAATGTTTCCATCTGGCTGCCGAATATGGCGTGGCGTTTATTGCCGCCGGTCACCACGCCACCGAGCGTTATGGCGTGCAGGCACTGGGCGAGAAGCTTTCTCATTTGCACGGCATAAGTGTTGAATTTGTCGATCTTTTCAATCCTGTTTAGACAAAACTACCCGACCTGGCTCAATTTATTTGCATAGGCGCTTCATGTCCCTACTGGTAATCAGGTAAAATCGCCTGGTTTGAAGTTTAAGCTCGGTTTCCACGTTTGAGGATGACTGTAATGAGTGAACAACAAGTCGATACGGGGCGCCGTCGGTTTCTGACGGTAGCAACCAGCGCTGTTGGGGGTGTGGCTGTTGCCGGGGTGGCGACGCCGTTTCTGATGAGTTTCTTCCCGTCTGAACGGGCAAAGGCCGCTGGTGCACCGGTTGAGGTGGATATCAGCAAGCTGGAGCCGGGCCAGAAGATCAACGTCGAGTGGCGCGGCAAGCCGGTATGGCTGCTGTCCCGCACCAAGCAGCAGCTTGCCGATCTGCCGAAGAACGACCCCAAGCTGGTGGACCCTAAGTCCGAAGAAGAGCAACAACCCAAGTACTGCCAAAACGAAGCCCGCTCCATCAAGCCGGAGCTGCTGGTTGCCGTGGGCATCTGTACCCACCTGGGCTGTTCGCCGACTTTCCGTCCTGATCTGGCTCCTGCCGATCTGGGTCCGGAATGGCTGGGTGGTTTCTACTGCCCGTGCCACGGTTCCAAGTTCGACCTGGCTGCCCGCGTGTTCAAGGGTGTGCCGGCTCCGAAGAACCTGGAAATTCCGCCGCATAAGTATCTGTCCGATACCCGCCTGCTGATTGGCGACGACAAATAAGCTGAGGGGGAAAAATGAGCAAAGGACAAAAGCTGCTGAACTGGATTGACGACCGCTTCCCGCTGTCGTCGATGCTGAAAGAGCACGTTACCGAGTATTACGCACCGAAGAACTTCAACTTCTGGTATTTCTTCGGCTCGCTGGCCATGCTGGTTCTGGTCATTCAGATCGTCACCGGCATCTTCCTCACCATGAACTACAAGCCGGATGGCACGCTGAACGGTGCCGGCATTCCGGTGGCATTCGCCTCGGTGGAATACATCATGCGTGATGTGGCAGGTGGCTGGATCATCCGCTACATGCACTCTACCGGTGCCTCCATGTTCTTCGTGGTGGTTTACCTGCACATGTTCCGTGGTTTGATCTACGGCTCGTACAAGCAGCCGCGCGAACTGGTATGGGTGTTTGGTTGCCTGATCTTCCTGTGCCTGATGGCTGAAGCCTTCATGGGTTATCTGCTGCCTTGGGGCCAGATGTCCTTCTGGGGCGCGCAGGTGATTGTGAACCTGTTCGGTTCCATCCCGGTCATCGGCCCGGACCTGTCGGTGTGGATTCGTGGTGACTTCGTGGTGTCCGATGCCACGCTGAACCGCTTCTTCGCCCTGCACGTGATTGCCGTTCCGTTGGTGCTGCTGGCACTGGTTGTAGCCCACCTGATCGCGCTGCACGAAGTGGGTTCCAACAACCCGGATGGCGTGGAAATCAAGAAACTGAAGGACGAGAAGGGCATCCCGCTGGATGGCATTCCTTTCCATCCCTACTACACCGTGAAGGATATCTTCGGTGTGGCTGTGTTCCTGATCGTGTTCTCCATCATCGTGTTCTTCCTGCCGGAAATGGGTGGCTACTTCCTGGAGCACCCGAACTTCGACCAGGCTGACCCGCTGAAGACGCCGCCGCATATCGCGCCGGTATGGTACTTCACCCCGTTCTACGCCATCTTGCGTGCCATTCCGTCCTTCCTGGGTACCCAGGTGTGGGGCGTGATCGGCATGGGTGCTGCCGTGGTGGTGATTGCCTTCCTGCCGTGGCTGGATCGCTCTCCGATCAAGTCCATCCGTTATCGCGGTCCCAAGTTCAAGTTCATGCTGGTCTTGTTCATCATCGCGTTCATTGGCCTGGGCATCTTGGGTGCCATGCCGCCGACGGCTGGTCGTACCTTGATCTCGCAGATTCTGTCCTTCGTTTACTTTGCCTTCTTCCTGGGCATGCCGTTCTACACCAAGAACGATGTTGGCACGGTGCCGGTTCCGACCCGCGTGACCGAAACCAATGGCAAGCGTCAGCTGCAGTTCCTGGTCTTGGTGGCAGTGACGGTGATCGCAGCCTATCTGTTCGCCACCAACGTGTAAGCAAGGGGAAAGGACTTATGAAAAGCAAAATCCGCCACCTGATCGCTGCAATGGCGCTGGTGTTGCCGGTAAGCGGCACGGTTTTGGCCAATGCAGGCCCAACGCTGGAAAAGGCTCCGATCGACATTCAGGACACTGAAAGTCTGCAGCGCGGCGCGCAGATCTTCAGCAACTACTGCCTGTCCTGCCATTCGGCCACCGCCATGCGTTACAACCGTCTGGAAGACATTGGCCTGACTGAAGAGCAAATCAAGGCCAATCTGTTGCCGGAAGGTGCCAAGATTGGTGATCAGATGAATGTTTCCATGGACAAGAAAGATGCCAAACTGTGGCTGGGTGCGGCTCCGCCGGATCTGTCACTGATTGCGCGTTCCCGTGGTGCAGACTATCTGTACGGCTATCTGCGCGGCTTCTACCGCGACCCGACCCGCCCGACTGGCTGGAACAACCTGCTGTTTGACAAGGTTGGCATGCCGCACGTGCTGTCGGAGATGCAGGGCGAGCAGGTTCTGAAGATCGAGAAGAATGCCGAAGGCCACGAAGAGCGCAAGCTCGAACTGGTGAAGGCAGGCAGCCTGACCAAGCTGGAAAACGGCAAGGCCAATACGGTTGAGTTTGACAAGCGCATGGCTGACCTGACCAACTATCTGGTCTTTATCGGCGAGCCGGCACAGGTCAAGCGTCATCAGATCGGTTACGTTGTACTGCTGTTCTTGGGCTTGCTGCTGCTGCCGCTGACCTACTTCCTGAAGAAGGAATACTGGAAAGACATTCACTGATTCAGTGAGCAAGGCTAAATGAAAAAGGCGGATATTTCCGCCTTTTTCCTTTTGTAATCATGGGTTTGTGATGTTGTTGTGGAAATTGCCATGCCGAAAATGGTAAAATGCCCGCTTCGATTGAAAACGATTGCCTCTGTCAAGGATATCCGCTAGCCATGATGACTCTTTATTCTGGAATTACCTGCCCCTTCAGCCAACGTTGCCGTATCGTGTTGTATGAAAAGGGAATGGATTTCGAGATCATCGATGTAGACATTCACAACAAGCCGGAAGATCTGGCTGTGATGAATCCCTACAACGAAGTGCCGGTACTGGTAGAGCGCGACCTGATCCTGCACGAGTCCAACATCATCAATGAATACATTGATGAACGTTTCCCGCATCCGCAATTGATGCCGGCTGATCCGGTGATGCGTGCCCGTGCCCGTCTGTTCCTGCACCGCTTTGAAAACGAACTGTTCTGCAATGTGAAAGTGCTGGAAGCCGGCGCTACCGGTAAGGAAGCCACCAAGGCGCGTGAAGCCATCCGTGACGGCCTGACCACCATTGCCCCGGTTTTTGCCAAGCAGAAATTCATGCTGGGCGAAGAGTTTTCCATGATCGACGTGGCCATTGCACCCTTGATGTGGCGCCTGGAGCATTACAATATCGATCTGGGCAAGCATGCTGCGCCGATTCTGAAGTACGCAGAACGCATCTTCCAGCGCCAGTCCTTCATCGACTCGCTGACCCCGTCTGAAAAGGCCATGCGCAAGTAAGGATGACCATGAGCGCCAGCACCAAGCCCTATATGCTCCGAGCCCTCTATGAGTGGTGTACGGACAATGGCCATACCCCCTTCCTGGTGGTATGGGTGGACGAGCATGCGGATGTACCGCGCGAGTACGTGAAGAACAATGAGATTGTGCTCAATATCGCAGCATCAGCCACGCAGAATTTGCGCATTGATAACGAGTGGGTGTCGTTTTCGGCGCGCTTTGCCGGTGTTTCTCGCGATATCTGGGTTCCCGTCGGCAACGTGATGTCCATCTTCGCACGTGAAACGGGTGAGGGAATGGGCTTTGAGGTGGAGCTGAGTGCTACGGCACCGGCAACACCTGTGCTGCAACCGGTGGTAGAGGCTGATACGGATGGAGATGCTCCCGAAGTGAAGGAAGATACCCCACCGCGTCCTAGTGGCCGTCCCAGCCTGCGTATTGTCAAATAAGGTGTTTGCACTACAAGAAAAGCCGGGAATCCCCGGCTTTTTTCATTCTTCCCGTACGTCCTGCCTACCTTGTTGTGGCTGGCTGACGCTATCTGCTGCCGTGCTATGCAGTAAAACTTGGTTCTTACCCTTGGCCTTGGCCTGATAGAGCGCCAAGTCAGCCAGTTGGTACAGGCTGGAAAAGCTGTCGCCATCGTTTGGATAGCAGGCAATACCACAGGAAAAGCTAGTCTGGAAGCGATGTTGTTCCGCCTTGAAGCTGAGGTCGGAGAAGCGCCGACGCAGCAGTTCCAGCCGCATCCAGCCATTGCGCTGATCTGCCGAAGGCAGCACCACAATGAACTCCTCTCCGCCCAAACGGCACACGATATCGGCCTGGCGGCAGTGGGCGCGCAGCAGCTCTGCCAGCGCGCACAGTACCGTATCACCAATGATGTGGCCGAAGCGGTCGTTGATGCTTTTGAAGTTATCCAGATCAATCAGGGCAAAGGTAAGCGGGCGCTGTTCGCGTTTAGCCCGGCTGATTTCGCGGCCCAGGGTTTCCTCAAGATAGCGGCGGTTGTACAGCCCGGTAAGCGGGTCATGAAGTGCTTGCTCGCGCAAGGTGTCCTGCAGCGTTTCAATTTCATCAATGCGGGTTTTCAACTGCAGATAAGCCTGGTGCAGTGCCTCCTCGGCCAGACGCTGGCGCGAAATATCGCGTAGCACCAGCATGCGCCCTCCTAGCGTGACCCCGCTTTCGCGGATGGGAAAGGCGCGTACTTCCAGTATCGAACGAGAACCTGGTCCATTCAGCTCCACCTGATGTGAGCCGTCATGATCCGCCACTGCCACCAGCGAGGCGATTTGCAGCTGTTGGCCACACAGTACGGCGGCAGGCTTGCCAAACAGATTGGCTGCCGCCGGGTTGATGTCCAGAACGGTCTTGTCGCGGTCAATCACCACAATGCCGTCTCCCATGGCATTAAAGGCATTCCCACGTGCAATCGGCACCACATACAGCATGCGTAGATAGAGCAGGTCAAAGGCAAAAATTGCCCCGGTGATGGCAAAACATAGCGGGGTTGGGTCCAGCCCGCGCAGCGAAATATGGCCGGACAGGTAAAGCAGATTGCCAATCCACGGCACGATGGCACCCAGCATCAAGATGAGGGACTGGCCTCGGTAGTGGGGTGGATAGAAGTGCAGAGTTCGCAGCAACAGCAAGGAGCCCAGCACCATCATCATGTAGGAATAGCCGGCCACCATCAGCCAGAATAGCGGGCCGTGATTGAAAATCAGCAGATTGTAGCCGGATGGTGAGGGCTGGAAGCTGCTCCAGATCAGCCCGTGTCGTTCATTGGTAATGGCCAGTCCCATGCTGAGCAGCGGAACACACAGCAGCAACAGGATATTGCGTGGCCGCAAGGCGAGGTCAAGCCGGTTGTAGTCGGCGGCCAGCAAAAAAAACAGCACCGGGGCGCTCAGCGTGCCCAAGTATTCCACTTTGGACCAGAAAATCTTGTCGCGCAGCAAAGGGGAGGACAGCTCCAGCATGGCGGCACCGGCCCAGAGCATGACTGCCAGCATCAGCCATGCCAGATAGCGTGCTCCAGCCACCTTGCGCCGTTCCCATGCCAGGATGCCGATGGTTGCCGCACTAAGGGCAGCAAGCCCAGAAATGGCTGAAAGGGAAGTAAAAACAAGAGACATGAGGCCCGCTATGCAAAGTGACTATGCCGAGTGCAATGTTTCAGTTTACCCCCTGTCGTTCAAGTTTCATTCACATTTTTGCGTCTCTAGGTATAATTACGGCACTCCCGAGGAGCGCTGCGAGGTCAATCCCCAGGCTCGGGCTTCTTGCAAACGGCGCTCACCTGACTAAACTCCGTGCCGATGCCGGAATAGCGGGTGAGCCGCGTTCTGGCCGGCGTGTGAAAGGACTTTGCACGATGGCTGAATTCACTGATTTTCACGTAGCTGACATCAACCTTGCTGCCTGGGGGCGCAAGGAACTGGCAATCGCCGAAACCGAAATGCCGGGCCTGATGGCATTGCGTGAAGAATATGCCCATCAGAAGCCGTTGCGTGGCGCACGCATTGCCGGTTCGCTGCACATGACCATCCAGACCGGCGTGCTGATCGAAACCCTGGTGGAGCTGGGAGCCGATGTACGCTGGGCTTCCTGCAATATCTTCTCCACGCAAGACCACGCCGCTGCGGCCATTGCCGCTGCCAATATCCCGGTGTTTGCCTTCAAGGGTGAAAGCCTGGATGAATACTGGGAGTTCTCCCACAAAATCTTCGAATGGCCGGAAGGTCAGGAAGCCAACATGATTCTGGATGACGGTGGCGATGCCACCTTGCTGCTGATGCTGGGCAGCAAGGCCGAGCAAGACCGCAGCGTCATCAGCCATCCGTCCAACGAAGAAGAAACCGCGCTGTTTGCGGCCATTGCCCGTTATCTGGAAGTGGACCCGCACTGGTATTCCAAGCGTCTGCCGCATATCAAGGGCGTGACCGAAGAAACCACCACTGGCGTGCATCGTCTGTACCAGATGCAAAAAGAAGGCCGTCTGCCGTTCCCGGCTTTCAACGTCAACGACTCGGTGACCAAGTCCAAGTTCGACAATCTGTACGGCTGCCGCGAATCGCTGGTGGATGGCATCAAGCGCGCCACCGACGTGATGATTGCCGGCAAGGTAGCCGTGGTATTGGGTTACGGTGATGTGGGCAAGGGCTGCGCCCAGAGCCTGCGTGGCCTGGGTGCCACCGTATGGGTGACCGAGGTAGACCCGATCTGCGCCCTGCAAGCGGCGATGGAAGGCTATCGCGTGGTACGCATGGATGATGTGGCGGATCAGGGCGACATCTTCGTGACCACCACCGGCAATGTCTCGGTGATCACCCATGATCACATGGTCAAGATGCGCAACAACGCCATCGTGTGCAATATTGGCCACTTCGACAGCGAAATCGAAGTCGCCAGCCTGCGCCAGTACCAGTGGGACAACATCAAGCCGCAGGTTGACCACATCATCTTCCCGGATGGAAAGCGCATCATCCTGCTGGCCGAAGGCCGCCTGGTAAACCTGGGCTGCGCCACCGGCCACCCCAGCTTCGTGATGTCCAACTCCTTCACAAACCAGGTGCTGGCACAGATGGAAATCTTCCAGCATGGTGAAAAGTACGGCAAGGAAGTGTATGTATTGCCCAAGCATCTGGACGAGAAGGTGGCCCGCCTGCACCTGAAGCGTATCGGTGCCAACCTGACCGAGCTGAGCGATGAGCAGGCTGCTTACATCAGCGTACCCAAGCAGGGCCCTTATAAGCCGGCGCACTATCGTTATTGATAGCGGGCTGTAAGGCAAACGGACAGGGCAGGGTATGATGCACCTGTCCGTTTTTCTATCTGCGGGCTATTACCGCTACGACACGCTGCAGTATAAAAATACAGCCTGCCGCTCCGAGCAGGGACAGAGACGATCATGAACGAACAGAAAAAAACCTTCAGCTTCGAGTTTTTCCCGCCCAAGACGCCGGAGGGGGTAGCCAAGCTGCGTACCACCCGCCAGCAACTGGCCCAGTTCAAGCCGCAGTTTTTCTCGGTGACTTTTGGTGCCGGCGGCACCACCCGCGACGGCACGCTGTCCACCGTGCTGGAAATCCGCAGCGAAGGCCATGCGGCAGCACCGCACCTGTCCTGCATTGGTTCTACCCGAGAAAACATTAGCGCCATCCTGAACGAATACCGTAATCATGGCATCCGTCATATCGTGGCGCTGCGTGGTGACATGCCTTCCGGCATGGTGGCCGCTGGCGAGTTCCGCTATGCCAACGAGCTGGTCGAGTTCATCCGCAGCGAACATGGCGACCATTTCCATATCGAAGTGGCGGCCTATCCGGAATTCCATCCGCAGTCCAAGTCGGCCGAAGACGACCTGAACAATTTTGTGCGCAAGGTGAAAGCCGGTGCCAATTCGGCGATGACCCAGTACTTTTTCAATGCCGATGCCTACTTCCGCTTTGTTGATGAAGCGCAGGCGCGCGGGGTGGATATTCCCATCGTGCCGGGCATCATGCCGATTGCCAACTTTGGTCAGCTGTGTCGCTTCTCGGATATGTGCGGTGCCGAAGTGCCGCGCTGGCTGCGTCAACGCATGCAGTCCTACTACGATGACACGGCGTCCATCCGTGCGCTGGGCCTGGATGTGGTGACCGAACTATGCGACCGGCTGCTGGCCAATGGTGCACCCGGCCTGCATTTCTATACTCTGAATCAGGCTGGTCTGGTGTCTACCGTGTGGCAACGGCTGGGTCTGTAGGCTTCCAACTTGTCGATAAAATAGCCCGGCATTTCCGGGCTATTTTGTTGATGGGCGGGCTGCAATCTGGTTTGTCACAACAGAAGGCGCAGCGGCGCAGGCCACCTGGTTGCGCCCCTGATTCTTGGCCTGGTAAAGCGCCCGGTCGGCATCACGCATGAGCATGTACTCGCCATCGTGCCGTTCATTCAAGGTGGCTACGCCGATACTGATCGTCACCCGGTCGCCGGTGCTGCTCTTGCGATGGGCAATGGCCAGTTGCCAGATAGCATTCCGCATGTTTTCGGCTAGCGCCCTGGCCTGTTCGCTGTTTCTGCCTGGCAACAGCACACCAAATTCCTCACCGCCAACCCGTGCGGCAAGGTCTTGCACCTCGGGTAACTGGGCCTGAATGCATTGCGCCACCTGGCGCAGGCATTGGTCACCTGCCAGATGGCCATAGCTATCGTTGAATTGCTTGAAATAGTCGATATCGATCTGCAGCACGCTCAGCGGACTGGCTTCTGTACTGGCCTGCTGAAAGTACTGGGTGAGTTGCTCATCAAAATAGCGTCGGTTGGCAATGCCGGTCAGGCCATCGCTGAATGCCATCCGTGCCAGATCTGCATTGGCATTGCGCAGTTGCTGCTGCGTGCTGCTCAGTGCCTGCAACTGCTGACGGCGGATGATGGTGTTGGCCAGGGTTTCGCCCAGTAACCGCGCTTGCTGCTGTTCCTTGCTCTGCCAGCGGCGCGGACCGCTGACCATGTCGCAGCCGAACAGGCCAACCGGTCGGCCCATGTGGTCGATACGCAGCATGAACAGGCTTTGTATTTGATGGGCTTCCAGCTCCTGGCGTTCCTGTTGTGCACTAGCCGGGATATCAGCCAGTGCATCCAGCGACAGCAGGCCGAAACGTTGCAATTGCTGCCAGGCCCAGTTGCGTTGCAGCATGCTTTGTCCCAGCAGGGTGTGGGTGGTGGGCTGGATGCCGGATGCACACCATTCATGCACGGTATTGACCAGCCAATCATCAGAAAAGCTGATCAGATAACAGCGTTCCACTTGCATGAAGCGTCCGATTTCTCCCAGCGCCATATCGGTGGCCTGATCGATATCCTGTAGTGGAATATTGATGAAGCGCGTGGAGATGGCCGCGATCAGCTGCTGAAAACTCAATAGCTGGTTGAGCTCTTTGGTGCGCTCGGTCACCAGCTCGGCCAACTGGTCACGGTGGCTGGCCAGCTCGGTTTCAATTGTCTGCCGCTCTGCCAGATGGCGGTTGATATTGCTGCTCATGCTGCGGAAGGCGCGGGCCAGCTCGCTCAGTTCATTATCGATGTGCTGTGGTGGCTGACCGGGCAGCAGTGGCGGCAGCTCCATGCCGGGTTGATAGTTGCGTACGGTATGCGCCATGTCCTGCAATGGTTTGACCAGGCGCCGGTTAAACAGCCACCACAGCAGCAAGGCCAGCCCAAAAAATTCCAGCAGGAACTGCAAGGCCGAACTGGCCACTTCCTGCCAGATGGCGTGGTAGATATGCTGGCGCGACACGGTGAGCCGCAGCGTGCCGATGGCCTCCATGCTGTGTGGTGCCAGCAGTCGCAGCCGGTATGCGCCGCTGTTCAGTTGGTCGGCCAGTTCCGGATTTTCATAGCGGAGCGACTGGCCCAGCTCGGTGCGCAGCTCAACACGCTGTACGCCGGGTATCTGGCCAATCAGGCGCAATTGCAGTTGCAGGGCGGGAATATCCACATCCCAGGCACTTTGTCCCAGTAGCGGCAGGTAAAGTCGCGACACGGTGGTCGGGATGGCATCCATTTGCTGCTGGCCATCGCGCAGAACCTGCCCTGCTTTCAGTGCGGTTACCGCCACGCCAAATAGCAGGGTATACAGCAGTAGTTGCCAGATTAGCTGGCGGGTGAGTCTGCGCGTGGGCATGGGCAAGCTCCTAGTTCAGCAAGGCGCTGAAGTCGAAGGCATAGCGCTGCAAGGCTGGGTTAGCGAATTTGCTGAACTGCTTGAAACGGATGCCCCTGAAGTCATTATTGGCGAATAACTGTAAAAAGTGCTGGGCTTGTGCGCTGGAAACCGTACTGAACACGGCAGGTCGCAGCTGCAGGCCTTCACTGGCAAAATCCTGGCCGTGCTGGTAGTCGTACAGCAGCACCAGGCCCCAGGCTCCCATCATGAAATGACCGGCAGCCAGTGCGCTCAGACGGCCATCCCGCCGCTCGCGCATGGCCTGGCGTGAATTGTTGATGGCACTGAGCAGTACCTGTTTGCCGGGCTGCTTGCCGCTACGCGTGATGGCTTCTTCCAGACCGAATGCCATCTCGTCATTGGCCGCCCAGACAATATTGATCTGCGGATAGCGCTGCAGCAGCCACAAGCCTTGTTGCAGTGCGCGTTGGCGCTCCCACTCTCCGTAAACCAACTGGGTCAGACGCGCTGATGGATGGGCGGCAAGGACGCGCCTGGCGCCATCTACCCGCTCGGTGGAGGCCGGCGTGGAGCGATCTCCTGCCATCATCAGGACATTGAGCGGGGTACCCGGTGCAAAGCGCTGGCGGGCTTCATCCAGTAGTGCCTGCATGGTGAGGCTGCCGGCCATGGTATTGTCCGGGGCCAACGATCCCAGCCAATGCCTGAGCCGCTGGCGTGGCAAACCACTGGCCTGCAACTGGGCGGGGGTAAGTTGATTGAAGATGATAAAGCAGGGGATGCCAGCCTGATCGGCCATTGACAGCATGGTAGGACCGGTAAGTTTTTCGTTGACCAGCAGCAGGTAGTCCGGCTTGCGTACGCGCTGGGTGACGGCGCGGGTCAGTGTCATCATCTGTACTGGATCCCGTTCGGCGTACAGCACTTCCAGCTGGATATCCAGTTGGCTGGCTGCTGCCTGCATCGCGCGGCTGGCACTGAGCCAGAATGCCTCGTCCGCACGCCCCGGCGAGATGAAAGTGACCGAAAATGCCCATGCCTGGCTGTGCAACATTATTGCAACAACCAGGGCAAGGTTACGGAGCTGTCGAGTCACCTGCATGCCGGGGGCCTTTGTTCATTCCTCCTGCATATTTCGGACTGCGCAGAGATTTGCTGAATGCTTGCTAGCTTAAAGACTTCTGAGCTGGCTGAGCGGCAAGGAGGTCGTGCGCTTGATTTCTTTCAGGACGAAACTGGATTTTACATCTTCCACACCTTGCTGCTGTAACAGTTCATCCATCACAAAACGTGAAAAGTGTTCCAGATCTTCAAAATAAACTTGCAACAGGTAGTCCATTTCTCCGGTCATTGCAAAGCAATTGATCACTTCCGGCCAGCGCTGGACTGCATCAATAAAGCTTTGCACATGCGTGTTGCCACGCTTCTCCAGCACCACGCGTACATAAGCCTGCAAACCCAGGCCGATTTTGGCCGGGTCCAGCAGCGCCACATACTGGCGAATGACACCAGACTCCTCCAATTGCTTGAGGCGTCTGAGACAGGGGGAAGGAGAGAGGGCTACTCTTTCCGCAAGCTCCACATTGGTCAACCTGCCATTGAGCTGCAGCTCGGACAGGATGCGCAAGTCTGTCTTATCTAGCGTAAGACTTGGCATGTAAACTCCTCTGGTTTTAATTTGTTGAAATTATATTTCTAGTTATTGTGTATCTGGGGAATGTTAGCAAGAAAATTGCCAGGCTTTTTCCCTAGAATAAAAATCCTAACCTGGACATTTTACACGGTGGCATCAGATCACTGGATAATGTCGGCAAAGATAGAGGAGATGCCTGGTGAGACACACAAAACCGTGCCGCCGGGAAACTGAAGCAGTTTCTGCCCCTGGCTGCGGGCAAACCCGCGTCTGGCGGATATGCACAAGACGGTGGTGCCCTGTGCCAAGTTGCTCCGTCACCTAGCCGGCTCACTCCTCATTTTCCGACTTGTCTTTCACTCTGCTGTCTACTGCCCGTCCGGTCATTTTCTTGCTGTCATGCATATCAGCCATAGCCAGACATGCTGTGATCCAGCGCACCTGGCTGTGATAACAAAGAGGAGAGATGGTGAAAATGGAAGCACGACTGCACAACCCGCTGGCAACCGATGGTTTTGAGTTTGTCGAATACACGGCCCCCACCGCCGCAGGTATTGCCGATTTGCGTCACTTGTTCCTTTCGCTGGGGTTTGTCGAAGTAGCCCGCCACCGTAGCAAGAACGTCAGCCTGTATCGCCAGGGTGATATCAACTTCATCCTGAATGGCGAGCCCACCCAGCCTGCCAATGAGTTTGGCAAGGTGCACGGTCCTTCCGCTTGTGCCATGGCCTGGCGGGTGAAGGATGCGGCCAAGGCGTATGAATATGCGCTGGCCCACGGTGCCAAACCCTATGTGCGCCCCATCGGCATGATGGAGCTGAATATCCCGGCAGTGGAGGGCATTGGCGGCTCGGCACTGTATTTTGTCGATCGCTATGGCCCATCGCACAATATCTACGATGTCGATTTCCTGCCGCTGGATGGCGTTGAGCAATTTCCGGCTGGTGTCGGGCTGTATGAAATCGACCACCTCACCCACAATGTCTTCCGTGGCAATATGGCGAAATGGGCCGGTTTTTACGAAAACATCGGTAATTTCCGTGAAATCCGCTATTTCGATATCGAAGGCAAGCTCACCGGCCTGGTGTCCAAGGCCATGACCAGCCCTTGCGGCAAGATTCGCATCCCCATCAACGAATCCTCCGACGACAAGAGCCAGATCGAGGAATTCCTGCGCGAATATCACGGCGAAGGCATCCAGCACATTGCGCTGGCCACGCGCGACATCTACCAGACAGTGGAAACCCTCAAGGCTGCCGGTACTCGTTTTCTCGATACCCCGGACACCTATTACGACAAGGTGGACAGCCGTGTGGCCGGCCATGGCGAAAACCTGGCCCGTCTACGCAAGAACAGCATCCTGATCGACGGCGCGCCGGTAGAGGGCGCGGGCATCCTGCTGCAGATCTTCACCGAAACCGTCATCGGGCCGATTTTCTTTGAAATTATCCAGCGTAAGGGTAATGAGGGATTTGGCGAAGGCAACTTCCGCGCCTTGTTCGAATCCATCGAAGAAGACCAGATCCGCCGTGGTGTACTGAAGACCGACTGAGCCGGACTGTGACTGTGTGGCGCACCGCCCTTGCGTAGTGCGCCGCCCTGCTAAATCGATAGCCGGTGGTGCTTGTTGCGCCACCCGGCCAAGGAATGGTCCATGCGTAAATGGATAGGATTCCCGCATCGGGAAGGGACAATCTCCCGTCAGGCCCACGCCGATTTGCCGGCTGAGGGCATTTATGAACGTGAAGTAGGGCGCAGCGGCTTTTTTGGCCCGGCCACGCATCTGCATCACAAGCACCCGCCCACCGGCTGGTCGGCTTGGGAAGGGCCGCTCAAACCACGCGCCTTCGATCTGAATGCACTGCCCAAAGACGTGGCAGCCCCCTGGTCGGCACCACTGGTGTTGCATAACAGCCAGTGCCAGTTGCGTATCTGGACCTGTAGCCAAGCGATGACCCGGCTGTACCGCAATGGTGATGGCGACGACATGTTGTTCATCCATGCCGGTAGTGGCGAGCTGTTTTGCGACTATGGCCATCTGCGCTATCGCGATGGCGATTACATCCTGATTCCGCGTTCCACCAGCTGGCGCATCGAGCCGGCGGAAACCACCACCATGCTGCTGATTGAGGCCAGCAATGGCGCTTACCAGCTGCCGGACAAAGGCATTGTTGGCCCGCATGCGCTTTTTGATGAAGCCATGCTGGATGTCCCGGCCATCGACGATGCCTTCAGGGCACAGCAAACCGAGGACGAATGGCAGGTGGTGATCAAGCGCCACAATGCGCTGTCCACCGTTACCTACCCGTTCAATCCACTGGATGCCATCGGCTGGCATGGCACGGTTGCGGTGGCGCGCATCAACTGGCGCGACATTCGCCCCTTGATGAGCCATCGTTACCACCTGCCACCATCGGCACACAGCACCTTTGTGGCCGACGGCTTCGTCATCTGCACCTTTGTGCCGCGTCCGATCGAATCCGACCCCGGTGCGCTCAAGGTGCCGTTCTATCACAACAACGATGACTACGACGAAGTCATCTTTTATCACGCTGGTGACTTTTTCAGCCGCGACAATATCAAGCCCGGCATGCTTACCTTCCACCCGGCCGGTTTCACCCATGGCCCGCACCCCAAGGCGTTTGCCAAGGCGATGAGCGAGCCGAAGAAATTCACCGACGAAGTGGCGGTGATGATAGACACCCGCAGCGCGCTAGAGCAGGGACCGGGCCTGAGTGCGGTGGAGTGGACCGGCTATGTGGATAGCTGGAAGCCCAAGGCCTGAACCAGATCACCGGGCGGCAGGCCGTACCCGCCACGCCGCCCGTCAAGGAAAGCACATCAATGAAACTTGCCACCTACCGTAATGCCACCCGCGATGGCCAGTTAATGGTTGTCAGCCGCAAACTGGACCGTGCCGTTGCCGTGCCGCAGATTGCCGCCAGCCTGCAAGCCGCACTGGATGACTGGAGCCGCTGCGAGCCTGCCTTGCAGGAAGTCTATGCCGCCCTGAACCGTGGGCCGCTCAGTGGCGAAGTACCGTTCGACCAGGCTGCTTGCCACAGCCCGCTACCGCGTGCCTATCAGTGGGCAGATGGCAGTGCCTATCTCAATCATGTGGAACTGGTGCGCAAGGCACGTGGTGCCGAAGTACCGGCCAGTTTCTACCAGGACCCGCTGATGTATCAGGGCGGTTCGGATACCTTCCTGCCGCCGCATGCCGACATTCCGTTGGCCGATGTCAGCTGGGGGCTGGATTTTGAAGGCGAAGTAGCGGTGATTACCGATGACGTGCCACTGGGCAGCCCGACTGCTGATTGTGCCGGGCATATCCGCCTGCTGCTGCTGGTGAACGATGTCACCCTGCGCAACCTGATTCCGGCCGAACTGGCCAAGGGCTTTGGTTTCTTCCAGAGCAAACCGGCTACCGCCTTCTCGCCGGTAGCGGTAACGCCGGACGAGCTGGGCCACGCCTGGCAGGACAGCAAGGTACACCTGCCACTGCGGGTGGAATACAACAGCACGCTGTATGGCCAGCCGCAGTGCGGCGTGGAAATGCAGTTCAACTTTGCCCAGCTGGTGGCGCATGTGGCGAAAACCCGCGCGCTGGCGGCTGGCTCCATTGTCGGCTCCGGTACCATTTCCAATCACGACCGTGCCACCGGCTCCTGCTGCCTGGCCGAGCAGCGCATGATCGAGATCATCGAGCAAGGCGCACCGGTCACGCCCTTCATGCAGCCTGGGGATCATGTGCGTATCGAAATGCTCGATGCTGCCGGTCAATCCATCTTCGGTCGCATTGATCAGAAAGTGATCAGCCATGACTGAACGCGTCCTGTATGGCTATTACCGCTCCAGTGCCGCTTACCGGGTACGCATTGCCCTCAATCTCAAAGGCCTGGAGTACCGCCAGCAAGCGGTCAACCTGCTGCAGGGCGAGCAACGTGATCCGGCCTATCTGGCACTCAATCCACAAGGGCTGGTACCCGCCTTGCTGGATGGCGGCCAGTTGCTAACCCAGTCGCTGGCCATCTGCGAGTATCTGGACGAGGCCTATCCGGATACGCCAGCCCTGTTGCCGACCGACCGTTTTGCCCGCGCGCGGGTGCGGGCGCTGGCGCTGAGCATTTGTGCTGACATCCATCCGCTGCATAATTCTCGCGTACTCAAGTATCTGGAAGCCGAACTGGGCCAGGGCGATGCACAGAAAACCCGATGGATCGGTCACTGGATTGCCACCGGCTTTGCCGCACTGGAGCAGCAATTGGCCAGTCAGCCGGCACGCTATGCCGTCGGGGATAGCCCAGGTTTGCTGGATGCCTGCCTGGTGCCACAGGTATTTGCTGCGCGGCGTTTCGGGCTGGATCTTGCTCCGTATCCCAATATTGTCCGCATTGATGCCGCGCTGGCCGGTTTGTCGGCCTTTGCGACTGCGCATCCGGCACAGCAAGCGGATGCCGTATCGTGATCTTGACCAGCCGGCCTTGAGCCGGCTTTTTTGCATGCAGGGCCAAAGCGGGAAATTCAGTCTGCATGATGGCTGTTTTTGAAAAATATCTTGACGCAAGTAAGCGGCTCTGATTTAATGCGTGGCTCTGATGACGCGAAAGCGTAGCAGTGATGGCCAGTTAGCTCAGTTGGTAGAGCAGCGGATTGAAAATCCGCGTGTCCGTGGTTCGATTCCGCGACTGGCCACCAGAATTCAAAAAAGCCAAGCTAAATGCTTGGCTTTTTGCATTTTGGTCTCCCTTGCTGGTGTAGTTCTGCGGCTACATGGCGACGGGTGTAAAATCGCTTGCTCCCACTACAAGCGGAGTCCTGCCGTGTACCGTTTCATTGCCTCCGATCTGGACGGCACCTTGCTGGATGAACACCACAGCGTCAATGCGCTGACCGCGCAAACCCTGCAGCAACTGGAAGCGCGTGGCCTGCGCTTTGCCCTGGCCACGGGCCGTCATTATCTGGATGTCAAAGGCATTCGCGATGCGCTGGGTATTGCCGCCTATCTGATCAGCTCCAATGGCGCGCGGGTGCATGACCCGGACAACCATCTGATCCACAGCAGCAATCTGGACCCGGCCATCGTGCGCCAGATTGCCCAGCCGGAATTTGCCGCCGGGACCGTGCTGAATTTCTATCTGGACGATGCCTGGCTGATCGACCAACCCTATCAGTACCTGCTGGATTTGCATGCCGACTCTGGCCTGCACTATCAGGTTGCCCCGCTGCATCAGCATGATGGGGTTGGTGTGGCCAAGGTTCTCTACATTGCTGACCATGCCCATTTGCTGACGGTTGAGGCCAAATTGCACCAGGCCTTGGGTGATCATGCCTATATCACCTTCTCGGCAGATAACTGCCTGGAAGTGATGGCCCCCGGCGTATCCAAGGGCCACGCGCTGCAACTGGTGCTGGATGAGCTGGCGATCGCTACTGCCGATTGCCTGGCGTTTGGCGATGGCCAGAACGATATCGAACTGCTGCAGACTGCCGGTCATCCACGGGTAATGGCCAATGCCCACCCTCGCTTGGCATCACGGCTGCCGCTGGCGCAAACCGTGGCCAGTAATGTCGAATCCGGTGTGGCCCTGCATCTGCGCCAGTTATTCGCCTTGTAAGCGTTCTCCTCCGTGCGATGAGCGCACCATGAAAAAGGGCTGCCGAGGCAGCCCTTGTCGTTTCTGGTGCACCTGATCAGCCTTGCAGGGCTTGCGCCAGCGCAGCAGCCTTGTCGCCAACAATCAAATGCCAGGTGCCAGGCTGGGTCTGCACGCAGGCCATGACACCGGCCTCGCGAGCGGCGGCTTCATTCAGGCTGGTGGCCTGTTTCAGCACTACGCGCACACGCGTGTGCGCGATGGCTTCCACCTTTTGCACTTTGTCACGGCCACCCAGTGCCGCCAGCACGGCAGCTGCCATGGCTGCGACTTGCGGATCGGCAGCGACGGCGGCTGGCGCAGCAGCTGCAATGACCGTGGCAGCAGGGCTGGCGCTGGCGGCGGCAACTGGCAGCTCGGCATCGTCACCGGCGGTTTTCAGGTAGATCTCCATATCGGTTTTCAGGTTTTCCGATTGGGGCCCGAAAATGGCCTGAATGCCGCTGCCTACCTGTACCACACCGGATGCGCCCATGGACTTGAGCTTGGCCTGGTCCACCTGCGCCGGGTTTTTCACCGCAATGCGCAGACGGGTGATGCAGGCATCCAGATTGGTGATGTTGCTGCGGCCACCAAAGGCCAGCACCAGGGCGCGGGCGCGCTGGTCTTCGCTGACTTCGCTCTGCGCTGCGTTGTCTTCATCTTCACGGCCCGGGGTTTTCAGGTTGAACTTGAGGATGACGAAGCGGAACACGCTGTAGTAGATGACGGCGTAAATCGGCCCCAGGATGAACACATACCAGGCGTTGTGCGATTTGTTGCCGATCAGGTTGAACATCAAAAAGTCGATGCCACCTTGCGAGAAGGTGAAACCCATGTGCATGTCCAGCGAGTTGGCCACAAACTGGGCCGATGCTGCCAGGCAGGCATGGATGAAGTACAGCACCGGTGCCACGAACAGGAAGGCAAATTCGATGGGCTCGGTAATGCCGGTCAGAAAGGAAGTCAGTGCGGCGGAAATCATGATGCCGCCCACTTTCACCCGGTTTTCCGGCTTGGCAGTGTGCCAGATGGCAATGGCTGCGGCCGGCAGGCCGAACATCTTGAACAGGAAGGCACCGGACAGCACGCCGGCAGTGGCATCACCGGCAAAGAAGCGGTTGATATCGCCGTGGATATGTTTGCCGCTGGCATCGACAAAGTCGCCCATTTCAAAGAAGAAGGGCACGTTCCAGATGTGATGCAGGCCAAATGGAATCAGCAGACGCTCGACAAAGCCATACACGGTGGCGGCTGTGCGCGGGTCGCTCACCGCAGCCCATTGCGAGAAGGTCTTGATGGCACCACCAATCGGCGGCCAGACAAAGGACAGCACCGCGCCCAGCACGATGGCCGCCACAGCGGTGATGATGGGCACAAAGCGCTTGCCAGCAAAAAAGCCCAGATACTGCGGCAGATTGATGCGGTAGTACTTGTTGAACATGTACGCCGCCAGACCACCGGCCAGAATGCCGCCGAACACACCGGTCTGGATGGACGGCATGCCCATGATGGTGTCGGGTTTCACGCCCATCAGCCCGGCCATTACGCCCAGCGTGGTGGTCATCACCAGGAAGCCGATGGTGGCGGCAATGGCGGCTACACCGTCGTTTTCGGTAAAGCCCAGTGCCACGCCCACGGCAAAGATCAGCGGCAGATTGCCGAAAATCACGTCACCGGCGTTTTTCATCAGCGACAGGATGGCCAGCAGCACAGTGCTCTGGGTGTGGAAGTCGGTAGCGCCAATGCCCAGCAGCAGGCCAGCGACCGGCAATACGGCTACCGGCAGCATCAGTGCCTTGCCGATTTTCTGCAGAAAAGCGAAGGATTGATCAAACATGATAGTGATTCCTGCGTAATGCTCCCGCCTGCGTCAGCAGGCGAGGAGCCAGCACCGTCCGGGCAAGCCGGACGGCAGGTTCGTCGCGCTTAGCGCGCCTGTTGTGCCAGATGGGCGCGCACTTCGGCCACCGTGCCCAGTGCCAGCACCTGTTGGGCCAGCGTACGGCATTCGTCCATGCTCCAGCGCGCCAGGGTGGCCTTGACGCTGGCCACCGCGGGGGTGCTGACCGACAGCTCAGTCACGCCCAGGCCGACCAGCACCTGCGCGGCGCGTTCGTCCGACGCCAGACCGCCACACACGCCCACCCACTTGCCGTGAGCGCGGGCGCCATCGCAGGTCATGGCAATCATGGCCAGCACGCCCGGATGCAGGGCATCAGCCTGTTTGGCCAGTTGCGGATGGCCACGGTCCATCGCCAGCACGTATTGGGTGAGGTCGTTGGTGCCGATGGAGAAGAAATCCACTTCCGGCGCAAAACGCGCAGCCAGAATGGCGGCAGACGGTACTTCCACCATGATGCCCACCTTGACGTCGGCATGGCCGCTGGCAGCTTGCTCTTCGGCCAGAATGGCCTTGGCGGCGCGCAGCTCGTCCAAGGACGCCACCATGGGGAACATGATGTGCAGGCGGGTGAGCGGAGCGGCTTGCAGAATGGCACGCAACTGGGTGCGCAGCAGGTCTGGGCGGTCCAGGCTGACGCGGATGCCGCGCAGGCCGAGGAAGGGGTTGTCTTCCTTGGGCAGGGGCAGGTAGGACAGCGGCTTGTCGCCACCTACGTCCAGCGTGCGCACTACCAGTGGGCGATCGCTGCCCAGCTCGCGGGCCACCGCGCAGTATTCGGCAGCCTGTTCGGCTTCGGACGGTGCGGTGTCGCGGTTGTCGAACAGGAATTCCGAACGCAACAGGCCCACTCCTTCGGCACCGGCTTTCACGGCGTCACGGGCATCGGCGGCATTGCGGATATTGGCCACCACTTCGATACGGCTGCCGTCGCTGGTTTGTCCCGGCTGCTGCGACATGGCCTGTTCGGCGGCGCGACGTTCGGCCAGACGGGCGATGGCGGCTTCAGCCTCGGCCTTCTCGGCAGCGGTGGGGGCGATGTTCAGGGTGCCGGCAGTGCCGTCCAGAATCACCTCGCGGCCATCTTGCAGTGCCAGTGCTGCTTGCGAAATACCGCAAATGGCCGGAATACCCAGCGAGCGGGCCAAAATGGCCACATGGCTGGTGGCACCACCGGTACGGGTGCAGAAGCCCAGTACCTTGGCCGGGTCCAGCGCGGCGGTGTCGGACGGAGCCAGGTCTTCGGCAATCAGGATGGAACCGGCGGGGACATCCAGCTCGCTCTGTTTCACCCCGGCCAGCAAGGCCAGCACGCGGCGGCCTACGTCGCGGATGTCGTTGGCGCGCTCACGCAGCAGGGCATTGTCCTGCGCTTCCAGACGGGCAGAGTAAGCACTGAAGGCGGCACGCCAGGCCCAGGCGGCGGATTTGCCATCGGCAAGGCCCGCATAGGTCAGCGCCAGCAGGTCCGGGTCTTGCAGCAGTTCCTGATGCATGGACAGGATGGCGCGCTTGGCCTGGTCTTGCAGCTGGGTCTTGATGGTTTCGATTTGCTCAGCGGCTTCTTCGGTGGCGCGGGTGAAGTTTTGCTGTTCCACCACGCCAGCGGCACCGGCTTCCGCCACGTCAAACTCTTGCAGACGGTGGTGGAAAATGCGGCCAATGGCGATGCCGGGCGAAGCACCCACGCCAGCCAGCACGCCAGCGCTGTCCTGCTGTACCGGCTGGGCAGTGGCCGGGGCGGGCGCTGCCGGGGCTTCATCCAGGCTTTCACCACAGCGGTCCAGCAATAGTTGGGATAGGTCGGTAATGGCGGCGGCGGCATCCGGCCCGGTGGCAATGATGCGTACCTGATCACCATTCACCGTGGCCAGGCCCATGATGCCAACCACCGATTTGGCATTGGCTGCCTTGTCGCCCAGTTGCAGCTGGATGTCGGCGCTAAAGTGCTTGGCGGCACTGGCAAACACGGCTGCCGGCCGTGCATGCAGACCGGCCGGGTTGGTGATGGTGATGGTGTCTGAGCTGAGGGTTTCACCTTCGGCCTGCGCGGTGGCTTCGGCTGCACCTTGCAGATCCAGCGTCATGATGATGCTTTTGCCGGCCTCGACCAGACCGCTGGCGCAGGTGAGCTTTTCCACCACTTCACCATTGGTGATGATGATTTGGGTGAGCAAGCTGGGGGCGGTGCAGGCGACCAGATCCATGTCGAAGTCGATCAAGGCTTGCCCGGCCTTAACCTGCTGGCCTTGCTCCACCAGCGGTACAAAGCCTTCACCCTTGAGCATGACGGTGTCGATGCCGATGTGGACCAGCACTTCGACACCGTTGTCCGAGGTGATGGTCAGCGCATGGTGTGCGGTATGAATATTGCTGACGATGCCGCTGACCGGGGCCAGCAGCGAGCAGGAAGTCGGATCCAGGGAAATACCGTCACCCACCATTTTGCCGGCGAATACCGGATCGGGGACGGTGTCCAGTGCGACCAGCCACCCGGAAAGGGGAGCCAGAATGTCCAGTCGTGGCGCGGGAGAGCCCATGTGAAACTCCTCAGGAGTTGATTGCAACAGTTATTTTATTACGAGCGATTGTTGGGGCTGGATTAAGCCGCAACTCGGCGCGTAAGGCAAGTGCCTAATCAGCCTGTCAAACGCAAGAATATTGTTATTGCAGGATTAAACCTGTTTTTGCCCTTGGATGTGTAGGCAGATTGCAACGCCTGTATGATGCCAATATTGTAATTTAGCTACAGCTTTGATGTGAAACTGGCTTGATGGCCGTCAACAAAATAATCCGACTGTGCTGCAGCAATGCTACAGCGGGCCCACCCGCCCGGGGCTATCTGCCGGTGATGATGGCGGCTGCTTTCTCCAGCATAGTGGCATACATGGCCGGAGCAAGCGGGAGTCATACTGCCCAAACGCAAAAAAGCGCAGCCGCCGTTAGGCGAGCTGCGCTTTGGGAACGCGGTGACTCAGTCTTGCTGGCGGGCGGGTTGATCACCCAGGAAGAACAGCGCCAGCGAGCTGGTGATCAGGAAGGCCGAATATTCCCAGCCGCCGCCCTGATTGGTAAACATCCAGCCATTGGCACCATGCACCAGTACGATGGTACCGGCCAGCAGTGGCACCAGCGCCAGCGCAACCCAGCGTGCTTTCAGTCCCAGGATCAGCAGCAGGCCACCACCTATTTCAGCGGCCATCGATAGATAGCCTACGAAGCCGGGCAGGCCCAGGCTGGAGAAAAACTGGGCGGTGCCAGCGGGGCCGAACACGAATAGTTTGGTGGCCCCGTGCGCCAGATACATCAGGCCCAGCGATACGCGCAGGATCAGGGCGGAAAGAGCGGGAGAGGTGGTATTCATGGCAAAACTCCTGTGGCGGTTAACGCCCGTGTGTGTGGTGGGGCTGTGGCAGTGAGAGCATTTGACCACGGGTAGATGGCTGAATAAATATGCTATAAATGAAGAAATTATTTACTAATAGGAAACTATATGGATAGGTTTTCTGAAATCCGCGCCTTTGTGACGGTGGCCGAACAGGGTAGTTTTGCTGCCGCCGCCGACCGGCTGGACCTGTCACGCGCCATGGTTACCAAGCTGGTGTCGGCACTGGAAGCGCGTCTTGGCGTGCGGCTGATGCATAGGACAACCCGACGGCTGTCGTTGACTGAAGCTGGTGAAACCTATCTGGCGCAGGGCGGGGCCTTGCTGGCCGAGCTGGAGGATCTGGACGCCCTGCTGTCGCAAGGCGCCAGCAAGGCCAGTGGCCGCTTGCGGGTGACGGCCCCGGTTTCCTTCGGCATGCGCTTTCTGGGGCGTGCCATTGCCGGCTTCCAGCGCCAGTATCCGCAGGTGGAAGTGGAGTTATCGCTGAATGATCGCAAGGTGGATCTGGTGGAAGAGGGTTTTGATCTCGCCATCCGGGTGTCCAATCTGGCTGATTCCAGCCTGATTGCCCGGCCGCTAGCCAAGGTCCGCGACCGCTGGTGTGCGTCACCAGATTATCTGCTGCGCCATGGCGTACCGCAGCACCCGGACGAACTGGCGCAGCATGATTGCCTGATCTACACCCTGACCAGCCAGCCCAATCTGTGGGAATACCAGGCACCGGACGGCAGTACGGGTCGGGTGCGGGTGAAGGGCAGCTTGCGCGCCAATAATGGCGATATCCTTACCGATGCCGCCATTCAGGGCATGGGGATTACCCGTCAGCCCGAATTCCTGCTGCAGCAGGCATTGGAGGCCGGGCAGCTGCAAACCATTCTGGATGATTTTCGCTTGTTGTGTCTGGATGTTTCGGCGGTTTATCCGGTGCGTCGCCACGTGCCGGGCAAGGTGCGGGTTTTTGTCGATTTTCTGGTGGACTTCTTTGCCCAGCAAAAAAACAGCCCGTCGTATGACGGGCCATAAACTGACTGAAAGTTAGGATCGGTTACTGCATCAATGCTTGGCAGGTACGGCATCCAGTTCCGGTAGTACTTCACCGTTCAGTACACGCTGCATGCGGTCCTGGTCCAGCGCCTTTTCCCAGCGGGCCACCACCACGGTGGCCACACCATTACCAATCAGGTTGGTGATGGCACGTGCCTCGGACATGAAGCGGTCCACGCCGATCAGCAGCGCCAGACCTTCTACCGGCAGCTTGCCGCCCAGTGTTGCCAAGGTGGCGGCCAGGGTGATGAAACCACCACCGGTCACGGCGGCCGCGCCCTTGGAGGTTAGTAGCAGCACACCGATGATGCCCAGCTCTTCACCCAGGCTCAGCTGCACATTGGTGGCCTGAGCAATGAAGATGGCGGCCATGGTCAGGTAAATCGACGTGCCATCCAGATTGAAGGAATAGCCGGTGGGAATCACCATGCCCACTACCGGCTTGGCGCAGCCCAGATGTTCCATTTTTTTCATCATGCCGGGCAGGGCAGATTCAGACGAAGACGTACCCAGCACCAGTACGATCTCTTCCTTGATGTAGGCCAGAAACTTGAAGATGCTGAAACCGTTGAAACGGGCAATGGTACCCAGCACGATGAAGACGAAGGCAAAGCAGGTCAGATAGACACAAGCCATCAGGAAGCCCAGTTGCTTGAGCGAGCCCACGCCGTACTTGCCAATGGTGAAGGCCATAGCACCAAACGCACCGATCGGTGCCAGCTTCATCAGCATGTTGATTACGCCGAACAGGGCGTGAGAAAACTCGTCCAGCATGGAAATGACAGTCTTGCCGCTGCTGCCCATGCGGGTAAGCGCCAGGCCGAGCAATACCGAGAACAGCAATACCTGCAGGATTTCACCAGTAGCAAATGCACCCACCACCGTATCCGGAATAATGTGCAGCAGGAAGTCCACGGTATTCATGTCCTTGGCTTCTGCCGTGTACTTGACGATTTCCTTGGCATGCAGGGTATGCGGGTCAACATTCAGGCCAGCACCCGGTTGCAGCAGGTTCACCACCACCAGGCCGATTACCAGCGCCAGCGTGGTGACAATTTCAAAATACAACAAGGACTTGACGCCGACACGACCAACTTCCTTCATGTCACCCATCTTGGCAATCCCCACCACCACGGTAGAGAAGATGATGGGGGCAATCATCATCTTGATGAGCTTGATGAAGGCATCACCCAGCGGCTTCATCTTGGCGGCGGCTTCCGGATAAAAAGCACCCATCAGTACGCCGATGGAAATGGCAACCAGCACCTGGAAGTACAGGCGCGAGTAGAGCGGAGTTCTGGCTTGCATGTCTGGTCTCTTGTTCTCGGATGTTCGGAGGTTGAGCGTTGTTCCGGACCCTGTCTGGATCCTGTTGTTGGCTACATCCTAGCAAGCGATTGGTTTTAGGCTAATTGCTGATATCCCTAAGCCGGAAGGATTGAACGGATAACCTGGCAGAAGCCAGCGAAGGCATGGCGGCGGGATGAGTTGATTACTGTACTTTGTGCCTGCTTTGACCTGTTGTGCATTTTCTGGCAACGCGAAAAAATCACAACCTTACTCAAAAGCATTCTTGATCTGGCTGCGCAAGCGGGACTGACCGGCAACCGTGGCCGTGTCATCCGGGAGTTGTGGCAATGGATGCCGTCGTTGCTTGGTGGACTGCATGTTCACTGCCAGTTAAAGGAAAATCCCATGGTTAATGTCGACTCGATCCCAGTTGAAGTGCGCGAGCGCATCCATAATGTTGCATCCGACCTGTACGCCAAAAATGGTCACCAGTCGTTTCCTGCGCTGGATGAAGTCCGCAAATGTGCCAATGTCGATATGAATGTGGCCAGCCTGGTGCTGAGGGAATGGCGCAAGATCCAGCCCGTCAGCCCCGAGCCACTGGGCAACAAGCTGCCGGCCCCGGTTGAAGACGCAGGGCTGGTGGCGATTCAGGCTGTCTGGATGCATGCCCAGCAGTTTGCAAACCAGCATCTGCGTACTGCACAAGCCGGCTGGCAGACTGAACGGGACGAGCTGGATGCCCTGCGTGCTGAGCTGGCTGATGCATTTGAGCGGCAGGCGGCCGAGCTGGAGGCCACCAGCCACCAATTGAGCATGGTATTGGCACTGAATGCACGACAACAGCAAGAGCTGGAACGGGCGGCTCCGCGCCTGGACGAGTCTGCCAGTCGCCTGGGACAGACCGAGTCGCGCCTGGTTGGGGTGGAGCGTGAGCTGGGAGAGACGCATCAGAAACTGGCACAGTCTTACGATGAGCTGCGCGCACTGCGTCAGCAATGCGATGAACTGCGCAAGGAATGCGATGTGCTGCGCAAGCAGCAAGCAGCACAGCAAGAAGAGCTGCGCGTACTGCGATCTGACAAGGAAAGTGCACAGCGTGCCGTGGCCAGCCTGCGTCAGCAACTACAGGAAGCCAAGGCCGAGCGTGCAGGTGAATCTGCCACCGCAGCACCCGCCCCGGCCGCTACTGCCACTGTTCCTGCTGCAGCAAAAGAACAAAGCGATCTTGAGGCAGCGGCATATAGTCAGTCAGTGACGGGAAGGCTCGGAACGTCGTCACGTGCAGCAGACATGATTGTTCGATCGCGCTAGAGTGCATGCTCTCCCTCCCTGTGCTTTCATTCACGCTTGGACACCAAGTTTGGATGTCATGGTCTGATCGCCAGTTTCACCCCTGCACGATTTAATGAAACTGGCGGATATACGATGCCACGCCGCTTAGCAGCATCTCGATGGAAATGGCGGTCAGCACCAGACCCATCAATCGTTCCAGCGCGGTAATTGCTTGCTCGCCCAGCAGTTTTTGCAAACGCCCAGAGAACAGAAAAACCACAGTGGTCACCAGCATGCAGATGGTGAGCGCGCCTATCCACTCCAGCATGCGCGCCGGCTCCCTGGTGGACATCAGTAACACCGTGGCCATGGCTGAGGGGCCGGCAATCAGCGGAATGGCAATCGGCACGATGAATGGCTCGCCGTGCATCTTGTCGCTGCCAAACACGCTGCCGCCCTCGCTGGGGAAAATCATCTTCAGTGCAATCAGAAACAGAATCACCCCGCCAGCTACCTGCATCGACTGATCAGTCAGGTGCATCACGTCCAGAAAATTGCGGCCGAAAAACATGAAGGTCAGCAATACCAGAAAAGCGATCAGGCATTCACGATACACCACCTTTTTACGCCGTTCCGGTTTGACTTGTTTGAGCGCGGAGATGAACAGCGGAATATTGCCTAGCGGGTCAGTAATCAGGATCAGCAGCACGGTGGCCGAGATAAATGATGTTTGCATGGTGGTGTCGACGTGTTAGTTAAAGTGATGTTCTGTCTGTAACGATAGCTATTTTTTTAATAGTTGGTTTTTAGGAAAAATGCTATTGCAGTTATGGGGTGGTTGGGTTGGCGAAATTCTGTGCGGTGATTGCGATGCTTGTCAATTGATATTGTTTGTTTTTGGTGAGTGTTATTTTTGGGAGGCTATGTAATGGCCGGAAGCAAGAGTGTAAATTTTTATATGGCGTTGGGTGTGGCTGCCAATGCTCTGTGGGGAGCTGCATTTGTTGTGCCGTATGCCTTGCATGATTTCCCCTCAGAACTGATTACTGTTTTTCGTTATATCGTATATGGTGTTATTTCGATTATTATTTTAGTGCTGCTGGGGCTGGGGGATGTAAAGATTTCCTTGCCTATTTTCATGGTGGGAAATGCAATTTCATTCTGCGGTAATGTTGGTTATTATCTTTTCTTGACCTTGGGTATCAAATACAGTGGCTTCGTTTATCCTGCGCTGATTGTTGGATTGTTACCAGTTTCTGTTATTCTGGTTGGTGCATTTTAGGACAAGATGCAGTCACTGTCTGGCTTGTTACCAGGTGTCGGCTTGATTGTTTCTGGAATTGTGTTGATTAATTATTTGAATGTGGATGGTTCTTCAAGCCTATTGCTCGATGGTAATCATGTTCGCGGTATCATTTTTTCATTGATATCTTTATTGGTGCTTACCCTGTATTGCGTTGCTAATGCCAATTTTCTTAAGTCGAATGCTGGTATTTCTTCGTTGCGCTGGGCAGGGTTGTTGGGTGTCTGCGCATTATTGCAAAGTATTCTACTTTCGGTTTTTATGCTTGTATTTGCTGGGTATGATTGGGCAGTGTTCAATAATTATCCTGCGGACAGGATAATTGCATTCATGCTTGGTATTGTTTTTTTGGGTGTCTTTGTGTCTTATCTGGCAATGTGGCTATGGAATGTGTCGTCACGCCATATTTCCAGCATCGTGGCAGGGCGAGTGCTTTGTCTGGAAACCATTTTTGCTCTGGCCTACGGTTATGCGCTTGATGCGCACCTGCCTCGCGCATTCGAGCTGCTAGGTATTTGTCTTATTGTGTTCGGCGGGTATCTTGTCCAGCGGAGCGCAGAGCGCGCAAGCATGGAAGCGTGCTCTAGCACAGCGCAATAGCTAACCGCTCAAGTGCCAAACGCGGACAGATGAACAAGGCCCGGCATGCCGGGCCTTGTTTATTAGGTATGCCGCCGAAGATTACTCGGCATCATCCCCTTCGTCGGCAGCGTTATCTGCATCCGCTGCCGGTTTCTCGCGGCGGGCGCTACCAGCCACCATCGGAATGGCAAACAGGCGGCACGGCAGGGAGCCGTTGAACAGCGGGGTACGCCGCTTCACCGACAGGTGAATCATGTCGGACAGGCGCAAGTCGCCGGTAAAGAAGTGGGCGGTCCAGCCGGCAAAGTAGGCTTTCAGCCAGTCGCCCAGCTGCGGGTACAGCTCGGCCAGCGCGTCTTGTTCGTCCATGCGCACGCCATAGGGCGGGTTGGTGACGATAAAGCCGCTGTCGGCAAACGGGCGCGCTTCCAGGATGTCCTGTGCTTGCAGCTCGATGGCATCGGCCAGGCCGGCGCGTTGCAGGTTGGCACGGGCAATCGGCAGCATGTTGCGGGCACGGTCGCTGCCTTTGATTGCCAGGTCACGTACCGGCAGCTCGGCGGCGCGGGCTTCGCTCAGCAGGGCTTCCCAAGACAAGGCGTCGAATTCGCGCAGGCGCTGGAAACCGAAGCGGCGGTTGCGGCCCGGGGCGCGCTTGAGGGCGATGTCGGCGGCTTCCACCAGGAAGGTGCCACTGCCGCACATCGGGTCCAGCAGCGGCTGGCTGCCATCGTAACCGGCAATCAGCAGAATGCCGGCGGCCAGGTTTTCCCGCAGCGGGGCTTCGCCGGTTTCTTCACGCCAGCCTCGCTTGAACAGCGGCTCGCCGCTGGTATCCAGATAAATGGTGGCATGGTCGCGGGTGAGGAAGGTGTGGATGCGCATGTCCGGGGTGCGGGTGTCTACATTGGGACGACCGGCATTGGCCTGACGGAAGCGATCGCACACGGCATCTTTCACCTTGAGCGAAACAAAATCCAGGCTGCGCAATTGTGCGCCGATGGCATCAGTTTTTACCTTGATGCTGCGCGATACGTCGAACCAGCGTGGCCAGTCGATTTGCATGGCTAGCTGGTAGATGTCACTTTCCTGCTGGTAACCACCTTCAGCCAGCTTCAGCAGCACGCGGCTGGCGGTGCGGCTGTGCAGGTTGGCCTTCATCATGATGTCGGCGTCACCATTGAATGCCACGCCGCCGTCTACCTTGCTGACATTGTTGGCACCGAGTGCATTCAGCTCGGCTACCAAGGTCATTTCCAGGCCGCGCGGGCAGGGGGAGAACAAGGCCAACTGGTTGTGGCGCAGGCCGGACAGGGCATAGACCGACTGTTCGGCGGGCTTGCCACTCCAGGCTGGCTTGGCGCTGTCGCCATGCTGGCGGCTGTCGTGCTGGCGCGGTGCGCGGGGATCGCGCTCCATGCGGCGATTATTGTCGAATGGCTTCAGGCTGCTGGGTTTATCACTCCAACTGCCACGTTCGTCGCGTGCATCACGGCGCGGGGCCTGCTCACGGCTGTCTTCGCGGCGGAAACTGCTGTCACGCGGGCCATCAGATGGCTTGCTGAACAGTTTACGCTGGCTGCTTTCCTGGCGCGGCTTGTCTTCGCGCTCAACGTGGCGCGGTGCGGCTTCCGGGGCACTGGTATCGCCACGGAAACGGTTTTCTCGCTCTGTCGTGGGGGCGGGCAGGATTTCCGGGTCGTAATGGCTGGTGGCGTCACGGCGTTCGGCTGGTTTGGAGAACAGCTTGCGCGGTGCGTTTTCTTGCGCAGGCTCGTCGCGACGGAAACGGTTTTCCCGTTCAACCGCCGGTGCGGGCAGGATTTCCGGATCGTAATGACGGGCGGCATCGTTGCGCTCGAAGCGGCGTGGAGCCTGTTCACGCGGCTGTTCGTCACGGCGGAATTGCTTGTCGCGCGGCGCGTGCTCTTCGCGGCGCTCGCTTGGCTTGGAGAACAGTTTGCGCGGGCCTTGCTCTGCTGCTGCTGCCGGAATGGTCGGCGTAGCCGCCGGCGTGTCGCGTTCCACATGATGCGGCACATGGGGCTTGTGTTCGATCTGGCGATCAGGCTGGCTATTCAACGGTTTGCGGCCCGAGGGGCCACGATCGCGCTGGTAGCTGCGCTCGCCTTCCGGGCGGCGCGATTCATGCAGATCGCCACGGTTGTCGGCTGGATGCAGACTGCGCGGAGCCGAGGCATCACGTTCGCGCGGCGGGTAAGGCTTGCGCTCGCGGTCGTCGCGGTTGAACGGTTTGCGTTCGCCATCACGCGGCTCGAAGCGGCGCGGCTCGCCATCGCGCGGCGGGTAAGGCTTGCGCTCGCGGTCGTCACGGTTGAACGGTTTGCGTTCGCCGTCACGCGGCTCGAAGCGGCGCGGCTCACCATCACGCGGCGGGTAAGGCTTGCGCTCGCGGTCGTCGCGGTTGAACGGTTTGCGTTCGC
>NZ_JBMDJV010000021.1:0-98364 GCF_057809375.1 Aquitalea sp. FG25 | reverse complement strand
TGAATCCTGGCGTCCCCACGGGGAATCGAACCCCGGCTACCGCCGTGAAAGGGCGGTGTTCTAACCGCTAAACTATAGGGACTTTGGTGCACCCGGAGCGATTCGAACGCCCGACCCTTTGGTTCGTAGCCAAATACTCTATCCAACTGAGCTACGGGTGCAGATTCTGGCGGAGAAAGAGGGATTCGAACCCTCGATACAGGTTTAAGCCCGTATGCTTCCTTAGCAGGGAAGTGCCTTCGACCACTCGGCCATTTCTCCGTTCAGAGAGCGCCATAATAAGTAAGGCGACGCCCTCTGTCAAGCATTTGCACCAAAAATTATGCCGGCTGATCCAGACCAAATACCTTGTGCAGCACGCGTACGCCCAGCTCCAGATATTTTTCGTCAACCAGAACCGATACCTTGATTTCGGAAGTGGAGATCATCTGGATGTTGATGCCCTCTTCGGCCAGGGTACGGAACATGGTGGAAGCCACGCCACAGTGCGAACGCATGCCCACGCCGACGATGGAGATCTTGGCGACTTTTTCGTCCGCATCGATCTTGGCCGCGCCGATATGGGTTTGCACTTCGCGCAGGATGTCCATCGTGTGGTGGAATTCGCCACGCGGCACGGTGAAGGAGAAGTCGGTGGTACCGTTCTCACCCACGTTCTGGATGATCATGTCGACTTCGATGTTGGCATCGGCAATCGGGCCCAGAATCTGGTAGGCAATGCCCGGCTTGTCCGGCACACCTTTCACATTGATGCGCGCTTCATTACGGTCAAATGCAATGCCTGCAACGACGGCCTTTTCCATGTTTTCATCTTCCTCGAACGTAATCAGCGTGCCTTCCCCTTCGTCTTCGAAGCTGGACAGTACACGCAGACGTACCTTGTATTTCCCTGCGAACTCTACCGAACGGATCTGCAGAACCTTGGAACCCAGCGACGCCATCTCGATCATTTCCTCGAAGGTAATGGTCTTCAGGCGACGGGCATCGGGCACCACGCGCGGGTCGGTGGTGTAAACACCGTCCACGTCGGTATAGATCTGACATTCATCCGCCTTCAATGCGGCAGCCAGTGCCACGGCAGAAGTATCGGAACCACCACGACCCAGCGTGGTGATATTGCCGTTTTCATCCACACCCTGGAAGCCGGCCACCACCACTACCGAACCGGCAGCAAGGTCTGTCCGCATGGCGGCTTCGTCGATGGATTGAATGCGTGCCTTGTTGTGAGCGTCGTCAGTGGTAACGCGCACCTGCCAGCCACAATAGCTCTTGGCATTAACGCCAGCGTCCTTGAGCGCCATGGCCAACAGGCCGATGGTAACTTGCTCGCCGGTGGAAATGATCACGTCCAGCTCGCGCGGGTCCGGATAAGCCTGGATCTCTTTGGCAAGGGCAATCAGTCGGTTGGTTTCGCCACTCATGGCAGATACCACCACCACGACATCATGTCCCTGCGCTTTCCATTTGGCGACACGGCGGGCCACGTTCTTGATGCGCTCCGGAGAGCCCATCGAGGTACCGCCGTACTTTTGTACGATGAGTGCCATGCTTGCTTCTTATATAGAAAGGTTGATATGTCGGACTTCGATTCTGACCCGATCTTCGCCACAAAAGCAAGGCCATTGTTCGACAATGCCCACCGTCCTTTGCGCAATGCAACAAATGGCAGGGCTTCAGTGGCTATTGATCAGGAAAAACGAAGCTGAAACGGATACAGATTCAACCGCGTTCATCACACGTTCTGCAGCAGGCGTTGTGGATGCGTGTAGACATTCACTCGCCCTGGCCTGGCAAATCCCAGCAGGGTAAGGCCGTACTGCTCGGCCATCTGCACCGCCAGCGCCGTCGGTGCCGATACTGCCACCAGAATCTCAATGCCCACTGCTGCAGACTTTTGCACCATTTCATAACTGGCGCGGCTGGTCACCAGCGCAGCGCCATCCGCCCAGCCGCAACTGGCCCGACAGCCAATCAACTTATCCAGTGCCACATGCCGGCCCACGTCTTCGCACACCTGCAGCAAGTGACCATCCAAACTCAGCCAGGCTGCGGCATGGGTACAGCCGGTGGCTTGTGACAATAGCTGCTGCACCGGCAGCGCCTGCAAGGCCTGGTTCAGCGCGGGCAGACCCAGGCGAACCGTATCGGGCAGGGAACCCAGCGGACGGAAGACTTCGGCCAGTTGCTCGACACCGCAAAGACCACACCCAGTACGACCGGCCAGTTGACGTCTTCGCTCCTTGAGTGCTGCAAAACATACGCTGGCCAGCTCGACATGTACTTCGATGCCGCTGGCAGCTTCATGCAATTCGATGTCATAGATATCAGCCAGACTGCGGGCAATACCCTCAGCCAGGGTGAAGCCACGGGCAAATTCTTCCAGCTGCTGCGGACTGGCCATCATCACCACATGCGCCAACCCGTTGTAAACCAGAGCGACAGGCACTTCGCAGGCAAGCAGGTCATCACAGGGCTGCAGGGGTTGCGCATCCTGCCATTGCAGGCGCTGTACCGGAAGCTGCGAGGGGAAGACGGGGAACTGGGTGGCGCTCATCAATTTGCATTTTCAATGAATAAATTGGCATCGGCGATTTGAGCTTAGGCAAATAGCTGACGATAATGCATGCAGGCTACAACCGTCTGGTTGGTCAGGCCAGTGTTTCCTGTACCTTCCCCCTTGCCCGGCTTGCTGGCAGGCCAGGGCAGGACATCCGGAAAGACTTTACTTCATTCCCTCATAAGGAGCCCCTCCATGCAGGTTAATCGGCGACAGTTTTTCAAACTGTGTGCCGGGGGTATGACAGGTTCCACCATTGCAACACTGGGCCTCTTGCCGGAAACGGCAATGGCGGATGTGCGCAGCTACAAGCTGATGCGCGCCAGTGAAACGCGCAATACCTGTCCTTACTGCTCGGTAGGCTGTGGCATTCTGATGTACGGCCTGGGCGATGGTGCCAAGAACGCCAAGTCCGAAATTTTCCATATCGAGGGCGACCCGGACCACCCGGTGAACCGAGGTGCACTCTGCCCCAAGGGCGCAGGCCTAGTGGATTTCATCCACAGCCCCAATCGCCTGAAACACCCGGAAGTGCGCGAAGCGGGCAGCAATGAATGGAAACGCATCAGCTGGGATGAGGCTTTTGCGCGTATTGCCAAGCACATCAAACAGGACCGTGACGCCAACTTCATCGCCAAGAACGCCGATGGCGTGACGGTGAACCGCTGGCTGTCCACCGGTTTTCTGGCGGCGTCTGCTTCCAGCAATGAAGCTGGCTGGCTGACCCACAAATTCACCCGCAGCCTGGGCATGCTGGCTGTCGACAATCAGGCGCGTGTATGACACGGACCAACGGTGGCAAGTCTTGCCCCAACATTTGGTCGCGGTGCCATGACAAACCATTGGGTCGACATCAAGAACGCCAATCTGATCGTGGTGATGGGTGGCAATGCCGCCGAAGCACACCCGGTTGGCTTCCGCTGGGCCATTGAGGCCAAGACCCGCAACAAGGCCAAGCTGCTGGTCATCGACCCGCGCTTTACCCGTACTGCCTCGGTGGCAGACTTCTACGCGCCTATTCGTACCGGCACGGACATTACCCTGTTGTCCGGCGTGATCCGCTATTTGCTGGAAACCGGCAAGTACAACAAGGAATACACGCTCGCCTATACCAATGCGGCACTGCTGGTACACCCGGACTTCAGCTTTGAAGACGGCTTGTTCAGCGGCTACGACGCGGAAAAACGCAAGTACGACAAATCCACCTGGGCCTACCAGCTGGACGATAAAGGCATGGCCAAACGCGACGACACGCTGAGTGACCCGCGTTGTGTGATCAACCTGCTGAAACAGCATGTATCGCGCTATACCGCCGACGTGGTGGCCAATATCTGCGGCACGCCCAAAGAGGCCTTCCAGGCCATTTGCGAACATCTGGCGGAAACCAGCGCACCGGACAAAACCACCTCCTTCCTGTATGCACTGGGCTGGACCCAGCATTCCATTGGTGCGCAAAACATCCGCACCATGGCGATGATCCAGCTGCTATTGGGCAATATGGGCATGGCCGGTGGCGGCATCAATGCACTGCGCGGGCATTCCAATATCCAGGGGCTGACCGATCTGGGCCTGCTGTCTACCAATCTGCCTGGCTACATGAACATGCCGTCGGAGAAAGAGCCGACCCTGCAAGCCTATCTGGACAAGTACACCAGCAAGCCGCTGGCCGATGGCCAGATGAACTACTGGCAGAACACCCCCAAGTTCTTTGTTTCCTTGATGAAGGCAATGTGGGGTGACAAGGCCACGGCGGACAATAACTGGGGCTATGACCTGCTGCCCAAGTGGGACAAGGGCTACGACGTACTGCAGTACTTCGAGCTGATGCACCAGGGCAAGGTGAACGGTTACTTCTGCCAGGGCTTCAACCCGGTGGCGTCCTTCCCCAACAAGAACAAGATCGTGGCTTCGCTGTCGCGACTGAAGTTCCTGGTGATCATGGACCCGCTGGTGACGGAAACCTCCACCTTCTGGCAAAACCACGGCGAGCAGAACGATGTGAAGACGGCGGACATCAAGACCGAAGTATTCCGTCTGCCCACCACCTGCTTTGCCGAGGAAGACGGCTCCATCGTCAACTCCGGCCGCTGGCTGCAATGGCACTGGAAGGGTGCGGAAGGCCCTGGCGAGGCGCTGACCGACCCGCAAATCCTGGCGGGCATTTTCCTCAAGCTCAAGGCCATGTATGCCAAGGATGGCGGCACCTTCCCGGATGCCATCAACAGCCTGTCCTGGGCTTATGGTGACCCGCACGAGCCCAAGCCGGAAGAGCTGGCCAAGGAGCTGAACGGCAAGGCGCTGGTTGATTTGCCCGATCCGAAAAACCCCGGCCAGTTTCTGGCGAAAAAGGGCGAGTTGCTGCCCGGCTTTGCCCTGCTGCAAGCAGATGGCAGCACCGCCTCCGGTTGCTGGATTTTTGCCGGTAGCTGGACCCAGGCCGGCAACCAGATGGCGCGGCGTGACAATAGCGACCCGTCCGGTCTTGGCAATACGCTGGGCTGGGCCTGGGCGTGGCCGGCCAACCGCCGCATCCTGTACAACCGCGCCTCCTGCAAGCCCGATGGCACGCCATGGGACAAAAAGCGCACGCTGATCAAGTGGAATGGCGAAAAGTGGGTGGGTGTGGATGTGCCGGACTTCAAGGCCGACGAACCGCCTGGCAGCGCCATGGGCCCCTTCATCATGCAGGCCGAAGGGCTGGGACGCCTGTTTGCGCTGGACAAGATGGCCGAAGGCCCCTTCCCCGAGCACTACGAGCCGTTCGAGACGCCGCTGGGTACCAACCCACTGCACCCGAAGGTAATTTCCAACCCGGCAGCACGGCTGTTCAAGGACGACAAGGCGCAACTGGGCCAGCATCAGCAGTTCCCGTATGCCGCCACCACCTACCGCCTGACCGAGCACTTCCATTACTGGACCAAGCATGCACGGCTGAATGCCATCATGCAGCCGGAACAGTTTGTGGAAATTGGCGAAGAGCTGGCCAAGGAAAAAGGCATTGCCCATGGCGACCTGGTGAAAGTGTCATCCCAGCGCGGCTATATCAAGGCCAAGGCGGTGGTCACCAAGCGTATCAAGGCACTGCAGGTAAACGGCCAGTTGGTACACCATGTTGGCGTGCCGATTCACTGGGGCTTTGAAGGCTTGACCAAGAAAGGCTTCATTGCCAATACGCTGACGCCGTTTGTCGGGGATGCCAATACCCAGACGCCGGAGTTCAAGTCCTTCCTCGTCAACGTAGAAAAAGCCTAAGGAGCGACCATGTCACTGCAATCGCAAGATATCCTGCGCCGCTCCGCCAGCCCCACCCAGCCGCCGATTGCGCGTGAGCACAAGGCGGAAGTGGCCAAGCTGATCGACGTGTCCACGTGTATAGGCTGCAAAGCCTGTCAGGTGGCCTGTTCGGAGTGGAATGACCTGCGCGACGAAGTAGGCAACAACGTCGGGGTGTATGACAACCCGGCCGACCTGACCGCCGAAAGCTGGACGGTGATGCGTTACAGCGAAGTGGAGCAAAACGGCAAGCTGGAATGGCTGATCCGCAAGGATGGCTGCATGCATTGTGCCGACCCCGGCTGTCTGAAAGCCTGCCCGTCGCCCGGTGCCATCATCCAGTACGCCAATGGCATTGTGGATTTCCAGTCCGAGCATTGCATTGGCTGCGGCTACTGCATTGCCGGCTGTCCCTTCAATGTGCCGCGCATCAACCAGAAGGATAACAAGGCCTACAAATGCACCTTGTGTTCCGACCGGGTGAGCGTGGGACAGGAGCCGGCCTGTGTCAAAACCTGTCCCACCGGTGCCATCCACTTTGGCAGCAAGGAGGACATGAAGGAATACGCACAGGAACGGGTGGACGAGCTGAAAACCCGTGGCTATGCCAATGCCGGTCTGTACGATCCGCAAGGCGTGGGCGGCACGCACGTGATGTATGTGCTGCACCATGCCGATCAACCCGAGCTGTATCACGGTCTGAAGAAAGACCCGCAGATCAGCCCGGTGGTCAGCCTGTGGAAGGGCATCCTCAAGCCGCTGTCCACCATTGGTCTGGCGGCCTCGGTGCTGTTTGGCTTCTTCCACTACATCGGCGTTGGCCCCAACAAGGCCGAGGATGAAGACGAGGAGGACAAGGCATGAGCAAGGAAAAGCTGATCAAGCGCTACAGCGCGGCGGAACGCATCAACCACTGGATTGTGGCCGTGTGCTTTCTGCTGCTGGCCATCTCCGGCCTGGCGTTTTTCTACCCGGCCTTCTTCTGGCTCACCGGTGTATTTGGCACGCCACAGCTGGCGCGCATCGTGCACCCCTTTGTGGGCGTGATGATGTTTGTCGGCTTTGCCCGCCAGTTCTTCCGCTACTGGCATCACAATTTCATCGACAAGGAAGACATCAAGTGGATGAAGTCGGTGAAGTCGGTGCTGGCAGGGCAGGAGGTGGGTGATACCGGCAAATACAACGGCGGCCAGAAAGGCATGTTCTGGATGATGACCGGCTGCCTCTTGGTATTGATTTGTACCGGTGTGGTCATCTGGCGGCCCTACTTTGCCTATTCCTTCCCCATTGATGTGGTGCGCATTGCCCTGCTATTGCATGCCTGGAGCGCGCTGGCGCTGATTGCCGGCATCGTGGTGCATGTATACGCGGCCATCTGGGTACGTGGCACCATCCGCGCCATGGTGGAAGGCGTGGTCACCCATGCCTGGGCCAAGAAGCACCATCCGCGCTGGTATCGTGAAATGACAGGAGACAAGCACAAGCCATGAGCATTCGCATTGTTCCGGTCGAGCAATTGGCCGAACGTCAGGCAGCCAGCCTGGACATCACCCCGCTGCTGCTGCCGCAGCCAGCCACGCTGTATCGTCAGCGTGCAGCTAGGCTGCAGCAACTGGCGGCGGGCCATGTGATGGCCGATTACCTGCAACTGGCCAGCCGCATTGCCCAGGCCCAACACCAGCTGGTGCACAGCCAGCCGGTGCAGCTGCCTGCGCGGGAGGACTACTTCCGCCAGTGTGCCGAGCATGGCCTGCCACCACTGGGGGCCATGGCCTGGCAACGCGACGGGCAGTGGCAGCAGATTCTGCAGGCCCTGTGCCAGCAACTGCGCAGCGATGCCAACCCGGCACTGCAGCAGGTGCTGGCACAATTGACGACAGCCACAGCGGAGCAGCATGAACGCGCCGCGCAGGCACTGTTGTCCGGTGATCTGGCAGCGGTAGACAGCGCGCAGGCGCCCTTCATCTGGGCGGCCTTGTCGGTGTATTTCAGCCAGTTGGCCAGTCAGTTGCAGGTGGCCGCCGTGGCCGAGCCGGGCGATGCGCGTCACCTGTGCCCGGTGTGCGCCAGCGCCCCGGTGGCCAGCATCGTGCATCAGGGTAACGAGGCCGGTTTGCGCTATCTGCACTGCAGCCTGTGCGAAAGCGAGTGGCATATGGTGCGCGCCAAGTGCAGTAACTGCGAAGCCACGCGCGACATCTGCTACTGGTCGCTACAGGAGGCGCATGATGCTGTGCGCGGCGAGTCCTGCGGCGATTGCGGCAGCTATCTGAAAATCCTGTCGCTGGACAAGGATCAACAGGCCGAAGCCGTCGCAGATGATCTGGCCAGCCTGGCGCTGGATGCCGCCCTGGAAGAACAGGGCTTTGCCCGCAGCGGCCTCAATCCACTGCTGTTTCCCGGCTAGCCCTCCTGTCCGCACACTCAACCGGCCTCCTGGCCGGTTTTTTATTGCCTGCTCCCTGATGGAATACCGTGCGCGCCGTTTGCATTCAACCCGGCCAGCAACTAGAAAACAAGAACAACAAGCGGATGCTGTAATGACAAAAACGGCTGCCAAGGCCGGATAAATCGCCGTCAGGCCGTCATACGGCTGGTGCAGTGACAAACCTGCACCTGGACGGCAAGCACGGCGAGGGGAAGGCCATGAGCAAGACCATACTGATTGTCGACGATTCGACCAGCCTGCGGCTGGTCGTCAAGATGACGCTGGAAGGTGCCGGACATCATGTTATCCAGGCCGCTGATGGCCAGCAGGCGATGGCCCTGCTGGATGGCCGTCAGATCGACCTGGTGCTCACCGAACTCAACATGCCCGAGCTTGACGGCTTCGGCCTGCTGCACAGCATCCGCCAGCACCCCGTCTACGGACACACTCCCGTCATCATGCTGACCACACAGGATACGTCGTACCTGCAGCAACTGGGACAGCAAAAAGGCGGCTGCAGCTGGATCGTCAAGCCATTCGAACCCACCCACCTGCTGGCTGTCGTTGCCCGGCTCACTCTGGGCTGAGGTTATCCATGCCGTATCTGCTCACCCTGTCTGCCGAACAGACCATCTACCAAGCCCCGGCACTGCAGCAGCAACTGGCCGAGGCGCTGCGCCAGCACCCAGACCTGCTACTGGATCTATCCCAAGTCAGCGATATCGACTGTGCCGGTGTGCAGGTACTGCTATGGCTGCAAGCCGCAATGGACCAACAAGGCCGCCACCTGCGGCTGTGCCAGCCCAGCCAGGCAGTCAGCAACTTCCTTCAGCTGATGGGTTTTACGCAGTTGCAAGCCTGTGTGGAGAGCAGCGATGAATCTTGAACAGGCCATGCAATCCTTCCTGCTGGAATCTGCCGAACTGCTGGAGGAAATGGAAAGCATTCTGCTGGATGCCGAAGCAGACAGCATCACCGCCGAGCAGCTTGGCGCCCTGTTTCGCTGCATGCACACCATCAAGGGCTCAGCCGGGCTGTTCGGGCTGGAAGATATCGTCCACTTCAGCCATCAGGCAGAAAACCTGTTGGACCAGTTACGTGATGGCAAGCTGCAACTGGATGCAGAACTAAGCGGCCTGCTGCTGCGCAGCCACGACCATGTCAAGGCGCAGTTGGCTGCCGTAGAAGCAGGCCAGCCCCTGCCGGGCGGCGAGGAGGCCGCCATCCTTGCCGAGATTGCCCTGCGCCTGCATGCAGACACCGCATCAAGCCCGCTGCCGACTGCCGCCGCAACTGCCGAACCAGCGCCGCCTGACGACTGGCTGCTCACCCTGCGCTTTGGCCCGGATGTGCTGCGCAATGGCATGGACCCGGCATCCTTCATCCGTTATCTGGCCACACTGGGAGAAATCCGCCGCATTGCCAGCTACTGCTGCAACTTGCCCGCCGACGACAGCTTCGACCCCGAGCGTAATTACCTGCGGCTGGAGCTGCAGTTTTACGGTGCCGTGGATGCAGAACAACTGGACAGCGTGTTCGCCTTTGCCAGCGAGGGCAGCCAGTTCATCATCAGCCCGCTGGCACAATGGCAACAACATCTGCAGCAGGCATTGCAACTGGGGGATGCCGCCGAACAGCAACAGGCCAGCCAGTTATGGCAGCAATGGGGGCTATCGCCACAGCAGGCCGCCGCCATGCCTGCTCAACCAGACCAGGATCAGCCCGCCCCACCGCTTATTGCCACAGCAGCAGAGGGCGAGGGAAAAGCCGCCCGGCAGGGCGAAAGCCGTTTCATCAAGGTGGAAGCCAGCAAGCTGGACAACCTGATCAACCTGGTTGGCGAACTGGTGATTGCCGGTGCGGCCAGCAGCCTGTTGGCCCGCAGCCATGGCAATAGCCCGCTACTGGAATCCACCGCCATCCTGTCAGGCCTGATCGAGCAGATTCGCGGCCAGACCCTGGCCATGCGCATGGTTCCCATCGGAGAAACCTTCAGTCGCTTCAGCCGTGTGGTACACGACGTCAGCCATGCCTTGGGCAAGGAAATCCGCCTGCAGATCAGCGGTGCCGATACCGAACTGGACAAATCAATGGTGGACAAGCTGGCAGACCCGCTCACCCACCTGGTGCGCAATGCCATTGATCACGGCATCGAAGACGTGGCGCAGCGCCGCGCCGCTGGTAAGCCGGATGCAGGCCGGGTCTGGCTGGACGCTTATCACGAATCCGGCAGCGTGGTGATAGAAGTGGCCGATGATGGCGGCGGCTTGAGCAAGCAGCGCATTCTGGCCAAGGCCAGGCAGCGTGGCATTCTTGCCGGCGACATGCTGTCAACGGAGCAAGACGTGTTCCGGCTGATCTTTGAAGCCGGCTTTTCCACCGCCGCACAAGTCAGCAACCTGTCTGGCCGGGGTGTCGGGCTGGATGTAGTGAAAAATAACATCGAGCAACTGCGTGGCACGGTAGAGGTGGAAAGCGAAGAGGGCCTGGGCACAACCTTCCGGCTACGCTTGCCACTGACGCTGGCCATCATCGATGGCTTTCTGGTGACGGTGGGCAACGCCACCTTTGTCCTGCCGCTGGACACCGTGGTGGAATGCCTGGCCTTGCCCGAGACGCAGCCAGCCCGCAGCGCAATCAGCCGCTTCAACCTGCGCGGCGAGGTGCTGCCCCTGCTTGAGTTACGGCGCTTTCTGGAACTGGATGGCCAGCCAGGCCCGCGCCGGAACGTGGTGATCATCCAGACGGGTGACTGCAAGGTTGGCCTGGTGGTTGATGCTTTGCACGGCGAATTCCAGACTGTCATCAAACCCCTGAGCCCGCTGTTTCGCCACCTCAAAGCCATTAGCGGCTCCACCATTCTGGGCAATGGCGAAGTCGCCCTCATCCTGGATGTGCTGGCACTGACCCAGCACGCCCGCGCACAAGAGCACATGCAATACCAGACAGGCCAGGAAGCAGCCGTGACGCTGCCAGACAACTGGCCACCATATGACAATAAGCAATCGGGGAAACCAATATGAAAAATTCTGCACCCATGAGCATCACCATGCGGCTGAGCCTGGGCTTTGGCAGCATATTGCTGCTCTTGTTGCTCTGCGTCAGCGTCGCCCTGTACAGCTTTGACAGCACCGGCAGGATGCTGGATGACATGCGTATCAACGACCGGGATGCCACGCGTGTTTCCACCCTGATCGAACAGGCTCAGGAGCTCAGAGTGATGTATCGCAACATCATCATTTATCCAGACCTGCACGCCATCAACCTGGCCATCCAGAAGTACAACGAAGGCCACCAACGCTACCTGGACAGCGAACAGACCATGATGCGCGACATGTTGGCCGAGCCGGCCCTCACCCAGCATGAAAAAGATTTGCTGGGCCAGCTGCGCAAAATCCGCCCACTGGCTTTAGCGCTGGTGGATAAATCGGTAGCCCAAGCGGCCATCAACGAAAAAGAGGCTGCCATCCGGATCATGCAGGTAGAAGTCACACCGGCCATGGAACAGCTGATGGAGACCTTGCGCCAGTTGTACGACACAGAACTGCGGCTGAACGAGCAGGCCCGCCAGCAGAACACGCAGGATCTCCAGCAAGCCTACCGCATCATGCTGCTGCTCTCTGTCGGCGCACTGCTGCTGGGCAGCGTGCTGGCTGGCCTGATCATCCGCTCGCTGCGACGGACCATTGGTGGCGAGCCGCATGCCGTGGCACAGATCATGCAGCAGCTGGCAGCCGGACATCTGAATGGCCAGCTGCCGCTACGCAAGGGCGATAACAGCAGCATGATGTATTCGGTGGCGCGCACGGTCAGCACCCTGACCGGCATCATGGTAGAAGTAAAAAACGGTGCCACCAACCTGGCCTCAGCCGCCCAGCAGCTCAATGCCACCTCGCAGTCCCTATCCCAGTCAGCCAGCGAATCAGCTGCCGGTATCGAGGAAACCACCTCGGCAATCGAAGAGATGTCTGCCGCCATCAACCAGACCAATGACAACGCCCGCATCACCGAAGGCATTGCCGAGCAGGCAGCCCGCGAAGCAAGCGAGGGCGGCGAAGCCGTGCGTCAGACCGCCACCGCCATGCGCCAGATTGCCGATCGCATCGGCATCATCGATGACATTGCCTACCAAACCAATCTGCTGGCCCTGAATGCCGCCATCGAAGCCGCACGGGCCGGGGAGCATGGCAAGGGCTTTGCCGTGGTGGCTGCCGAAGTACGCAAACTGGCAGAACGCAGCCAGGTGGCCGCCCAGGAAATCAGCCAGGTGGCCACCGGCAGCGTGGGGCTGGCCGATCAGGCCGGCAAACTACTGGGAGAAATGGTGCGCTCCAGTGGCCGTACCGCAGATCTGGTACAGGAGATCGCCGCAGCATCCAGCGAACAGGCCAGCGCCGTCAACCAGATCAGCAGTGCCGTGCAACAGCAGAACGGCACTACCCAGCAAAACGCATCGGTGAGTGAAGAGCTGGCGTCCACGGCAGAACAGATGAGCAGTCAGGCCGAGAGCCTGCTGGAGCTGATGAACTACTTCCGCCTTAGCGATGAACCGTCCGGCGGCCCATCCACTCCGCATGAGCATCCGGGGCCGCAAGCAGGCCCCCCTTCTCCGCTGCGGCGCATCGGCGGCAGTCATGCCGATGATTCCGACTTCATCCGCTACTAGGCAGAACAGCATGGGCACACATGCACACTGGCGCAAACAGGCTGATGCGCTATCGCCGCTACCGGCTGCCCCGGCGGCAGCCCAGCGGCAATACCTGCGCTTCAGAACCGGAGAGGAGCAGATGGGCATCACGCTGGATGCCATCCGCGAGCTGCTGGAATACCAGCCACTGACCACCCTGCCCCGCATGTCCCCCCTGCTTGCCGGCGTCCTTAACCTGCGTGGCAACGGGGTGCCTGTGCTTAACCTTGCCCACTGCCTGGGCTTACCTGCCGGCCCGCAGCAACGCCGCAGCTGCATCATTATTCTGCAACTGGCAACGGCAGTGTCGGCCAGTGAAATCGGCATTCTGGTCGATGAAGTACATACGGTGGAAGATATTGCCGACGACACCATCGAAGCCCCACCGCAACTGGGCAAGCTGTTACCGCCCGGCCTGCTGGCTGGCATGGTGCGCGAAGCCCAGGGTTTTACCCTGCTGCTGGATGCCAGCCAGCTGCTGACGCCTGATGTGCTGTCGCAGCTGTGCCAGTCGGCGGCAACTGCAGTGGCTGATGCGCCCGACAGCCTATTGCCGGGAGACCAGCATGACTGAACCCACCGGACAGTATCTGCGCTTCCAGCTGGGTACTGAAACCTTCGCCTGCAACATCCTGCAAATCAGGGAAATCCTGGAATACCACCGCCCAACCACCGTGCCACAGATGCCGGCCTTTGTGCATGGCGTGATGAACCTGCGTGGCAGTGTGGTACCGGTCATCGACCTCGCACAGCGGCTGGGCCGTCCACCTGGCAAGGTATTGCGCCGCAGCTGCATCGTCATCTTGCAGGCAGGCTCGCAGGCACCGCCGGTTGGCATGCTGGTGGATGCTGTGCACGAAGTCGTCAGTCTCAACCATATCGACATCATGCCGCCACCGCCATTCGGCAATCAGCTGCGCACCGATTTCATTGCCGGTCTGGCCTGCCATGCGCACGATTGCCTGATGCTGTTGCAGATGGACAAGGTGCTGTCGATCGAAGAGATGGCCGCACTGGCCAACCCTGCCGCCGTGCAGATTCAGGCGGACAGCAGCAGTGTGTTGAACTAGATTGGGATAAGCAGTTACTTGCAACCATTTTTGTCTGCCGGATGCCTTTGCATCGCAGCAATCCATGAAGAAGCCATGCATAGCGACGCACGCAAAGAGATTTTCCTGCATCCGGGCGAATGGAAGTTTGCCGGTCAGGAATACATCATCAGCACCTTGCTTGGCTCCTGTGTGTCCATCGTGATGTGGCATCCACAGCTGCTGCAAGGTGGCATGTGTCATTACTTGCTGGCAAGGCGCAATGAAAGCAGCGACACCTTGTCAGGCCGCTACGGTGACGAGGCCATGCTGCTGTTGCTGCGCTCCGCTCTGGCTTGTGGCAGGCCGCTACGGGAGTTTCAGGTCAAGCTGCTGGGCGGTGCCACCGTTCTGTCACACCGGGATGGAGAACGCAGCAGCAATGACGTGGCCGCGCGTAATGTCGAGATGGCGCGGCAACTGGCACGCCAGCTGGGACTGAATGTGCAGGCGGAAGATCTGGGTGGGGTCAGCCCCCGCATGGTGGTGTTTGACGTGCAATCCGGCGATGTCTGGGTGCGCCTGTCCCAGGACGGTGACACGCAGAGCAATCTGTCGGCCAAAACAAGGAAAAAAGCATGAGCATCAAAGTCATGATCGTGGACGACTCTGCCGTGGTACGGCAGGTGCTGAGTGAAATCTTCAATGCCAGCAGCGGTATCGAGGTCATGGATGTGGCCACCGACCCCATTGTCGCCATGGAAAAAATGAGGCAGCAGTGGCCGGACGTCATCGTGCTGGATGTGGAAATGCCGCGCATGGACGGCATTACTTTCCTCAAGCAGATCATGGCCAGCCGGCCAACGCCGGTGGTCATCTGCTCCTCGCTCACCCAGAAAGGTGCCGACATCAGCATGCAGGCCATGGCCGCCGGTGCCGTAGAAGTCATTGCCAAGCCACATGCGGGCGTGAAACAGTTTTTGCAGGACAGCAACAACCTGCTGGTTCAGGCGGTAAAAGCCGCTGCGCTGGCCCGCATGAGCCGCATGCGCAGCCTGCCGCCCACGCCGCTGGAAACCCGCCCCAAGCTGTCGGCAGATGCCGTACTGGCCGCCCCCACCGGCCAGCAGATGTTCCAGACCACCGAACGCATCGTTGCCATTGGCACCTCCACCGGTGGCACCCAGGCGCTGGAGGCCATACTGACCAAGCTCCCGCGCACCTGCCCGGGGCTGGCCATCGTGCAGCACATGCCGGAAAAATTCACCGCGTCCTTTGCCGAACGGCTGGACCGGTTATCGGAAATCGAAGTCAAGGAAGCCGCCACCGGGGATCGCATTCTGCCGGGGCGTGCGCTGATCGCCCCCGGTGGCAAGCACATGATGATCAAGCGCAGCGGCGCTTTCTATCAGGTGGAAGTGGTGGACGGCCCACTGGTCAGCCGCCACAAACCCTCAGTCGATGTGCTGTTCCGCTCCGCCGCCAAGTTTGCCGGATGCAATGCACTGGGCATCATCATGACCGGCATGGGCGATGATGGCGCCAAGGGACTGAAGGAAATGCACGATGCCGGAGCCAAAACCATCGCCCAGGATGAAGATAGCTGCGTGGTGTTCGGCATGCCCAAGGAAGCCATCAAACTGGGGGCCGCCGATGAGGTGATGCCGCTGGACACCATTGCCAAGGCCATATGCCGCTAATGGAGACCGACAGCATGCTGCTTGCCGACATGCAGGATGTGTTGATCGTGGAAGACAGCAGCCTGCACCGACAACTGGCCAGCGAAATCTGCCAGGAACTGGGCTTTTCCAGTGTCCGGTTCGCGGCCAACGGCGAGGAAGGCATGGCCAGGGTACGAGAGCGCCTGCCGGATCTGATGCTGCTCGACCTGGAAATGCCACGCATGGATGGCGTGCAGGTGATGCAGCAACTGGCAGCAGAAAAGCTTGCCCCGCACATCGTGCTGACATCCGGCAAAGACTGCATGCTGATTTCCACACTGGAGCTGATGGGAACGGGCTTGGGTTTGCAAGTGCTGGGCGGCCTGAAAAAACCGCTGAACAAAAACCAGTTGCAAGATTTACTGCAACGCTTGTGCCCCCAAGCCAGAAAAAACAGCGAAGACTGCCCCTTGTTTGACCCGGCCAGCGTGCGCCAGGCACTGGAGCAAGGCCAGATCATCCCCTACTACCAACCCAAGATCGACCTGAGCACCGGCCATATCAAGGGAGCGGAAATGCTGGCCCGCTGGCAGCATCCCGAATGCGGGCTGATTGCCCCTGCCCGTTTCATTCCGGTACTTGAACAGAACGACTGGGCTACCGAACTGACGCTCAGCATGCTGGAACAGGGCTTGCGCCAATGGCAGGAGTGGGCACGCCACGGTCTGCGCCTGCCATTGTCCATCAATCTTTCGGCCCGCTCGCTGCAGGGCAACAGCCTGATCACCGCAGTGGAAAGCCGGTTGCAACGCAGCCGGGTACCGGCCCGCTACATTATTTTTGAGATTACCGAGACCGCCATTTCCGACAGCCTGACCGACGCCATCGGTATTGTCGCCCGCCTGCGGCTGGCCGGCATGGGACTGTCGATTGATGACTTTGGTACCGGCTTTGCCACCTTCCAGCAACTCACCCGCTTTCCCTTCACCGAACTAAAAATCGACCAGTCACTGGTGACTTCGATTGCCGACAAGCCTCATCTGCAGGCCATCACCGACAGCATCATCGAACTGGGCTCCCGCATGAAACTATGCACGGTGGCCGAAGGCATAGAAACACAACAGGATCTGGACATCATGCAACAACACGGTTGCCAGCTGGGACAAGGTTATTTCATTGCCCGGCCAATGGACGCCAGCCAGTTTCTGCCCTGGGCCAAGCAACACCAGCCCGGCTTCAGCCCGACTCCCCGCACCGTCAACTAGCACCGGTTAACACAGTTTCCCTGCATCCAGTTCACCGGGCCCTAGGGCAGCCGCCACAACGGTGGCTCATCCATCAGGGCAATCTGCTCGCGCAGCGAGAGAATCTGCTCCTCCCAGAAGCGCGGTTGTGCAAACCAGGGAAACGCCACCGGGAACGCCGGATCATCCCAGCGCCGTGCCAGCCAGGCGGCGTAATGCAGCAAGCGCAGCGTGCGCAGGCCTTCCAGCAGATACAGCTCGCGCAGGTCGAAATCACAGAAGTCCTCGTACCCTGCCAGCACGTCGGCCAACTGCGCCGACTGCTCATCACGCGAGCCAGACAGCAACATCCACAAATCCTGTATTGCCGGGCCCATGCGGCTATCGTCAAAATCGACAAAATGCGGGCCATCATCGGTCCACAGCATATTGCCATTATGACAATCACCATGCAGCCGCAGCTGCCGTACCGTGCCGGCACGTTCAAAGCAACGCCGCACGCCATCCAGCGCCTGGGCGGCCACGCCGCGATAGACTTCGCGCAGATCAGCCGGCAGCACATTGCCATCCAGCAGATAGGCAACCGACTCCTCACCAAAGCTGCGAATAGTCAAGGCGGGGCGGAACTGATACGGCAGAACCTGCCCCAGCGCGTGGATACGCCCCAAAAAGCGGCCTATCCACTCCAGCGTATTGCTGTCCCCCAGCTCCGGCACCCGGCCACCGCGCCGGGCAAACAGGGCAAAGCGGAAACCCTGGTAGTGATGCAGGCTGGCATTGCCAAACAACAAGGGCGGTACTACCGGGATTTCCCGCTCGGCCAGTTCCAGACTGAAAGCATGTTCCTCCATAATCTGCGCATCGCTCCAGCGACCGGGACGGTAAAACTTGGCCACCAGTGGCGGAGCATCCTCCATGCCCAACTGGTAGACACGGTTTTCATAGCTGTTGAGTGCCAGCAGGCTGCCGGAGGCGCGCAGCCCCAGGCTTTCCACTGCATCCAGCAGAACATCCGGCGTCAGGCCGGCAAAGGGGGGCGTGGATTCTTGAGTCATGCTGGCATTATACGTGTACTTCAAACATCACTATCCATTGCAGTCCTCACTCAGCTAGTATCCACATAAGAAGCATCCGCTTCGCAGGAGATTGCCATGCACACCAGCGACCCGCAGCAAAACAGGAAGCTGCTATCCCTGCCCGCCGATATTGCCGAAGCCACCTGGAATGGCTGGCAATGCATCGCCCACACCTTGCACCGTCAACGGTGCGAACCGGCAGCCAGCCGGCGTAGCCAGTTGCTGCACCTGCTGGGCTGGCTGGCCGGTAATGTACTGCTGGTGGGCCTGCTCTACCTGCTGTACCGCTTTTCCCGATTCTGAAAATACATGCCATGCCGCTGAAAAACCTGTACGCCCGCCTGCCCTCGGTAGACCGGCTGCTTAATCATCCCTTGCTGGAAAAAGTACTGGATCGTCATGGCAATGCCGCCCTGGCCGAAGCCGTGCGCCAAACGCTGGATGAGGCCCGCCAGCACATCCGCAGCAACAACAGCCTGCCACGCTGGGCCGAGGACGAATATCAACTGGCCGCGCAGGCCAGTCAGCGGGTGAGTACACGCCAGCAAGTGCAGATTCGCCCGGTATTCAACCTCAGCGGCACCGTGCTGCATACCAATCTGGGGCGGGCACCGATGGCGGAAGAGGCCGTTGCAGCGGTCAGCCGCGCCATGCGCGAAGCGGTCACCCTGGAATACGATCTGGATGGCGCAGGCCGTGGCCACCGCGATACGGCCATCAGCGAACTGCTACAGGAGCTGACCGGGGCTGAAGCCGCCTGTGTGGTCAACAACAATGCGGCAGCCGTGCTGATCATGCTGTCCACCGTAGCGGCCGGGCGTGAAGTGATTGTGTCGCGTGGCGAACTGGTGGAAATCGGCGGCGCGTTCCGCATGCCAGACGTCATGCGCCAGGCGGGCTGCCAGCTGGTGGAGGTGGGAGCCACCAACCGCACCCACTTGCGCGACTACAGCCAGGCCATCAACCCGGCTACCGGTTTGCTGATGAAAGTACACACCAGCAACTACCATATCGAGGGCTTCACCCACAGCGTCAGCGAAGCCGAGCTGGCCGAGCTGGCCCACCACCACGGCTTGCCAGCGGCCACTGACCTGGGCTCTGGTGCGCTGATCGATCTGTCCGCCTACGGCCTGCCGGCTGAACCGATGCCGCAGCAAATGATTGCCCAGGGGGTGGATCTGGTCAGCTTCTCCGGTGACAAGCTGCTGGGTGGCCCACAGGCCGGACTGATTATCGGCAAAAAGAGCTGGATAGACAAAATCCAGCAACATCCACTCAAGCGTGCACTGCGCTGCGACAAAATGACGCTGGCCGCACTAGAAGCCACGCTGCGGCTTTACCTGCAGCCGGACAGGCTGGTACGCCAGCTCCCCACACTACGCCGCCTGGTCCGCCCGCAGGCAGACATGCAGCAGCAAGCCCTGCGCTTGCTGCCGCTGCTACGTGACTTTGCCGGCAGCGATTTTGATACCGCAGACCATCCCTGCCTGTCGCAGATTGGCAGTGGCTCATTACCTGTAGACCGTCTGCCCGGCTGGGCCATTACCTTCAGCCCGCGCGATGGCCGTGGCAGCACGCTGGAAGCGCTGGCCACCCGGCTGCGCAAGCTGCCCGCCCCCGTGATTGGCCGCCTGTACGATAGCAAGCTGTGGCTGGATCTACGCTGCCTGGAGGATGAAACCGCCTTTCTGGCCAATCTGGGCCTGCCAGACTCAAGCAGCAAGCCCGCCTAGCCGTGCCAGCGGCTCCAGCCAAGGATGAGTACAAAGGCCGCCACGCCCCAGCTCAGCGTGGCGGCTGCCAGCGCCCAGGGCAGACGCAGACGGTCCAGCAGGCAATACAGGCTAAACAGGTAGATAAAATAAGGCAGCAAGGACCACATGCCAAACAGCACGGTGGTCTTGAGCGCCAGCGCACCGCGCTCGCTGCCTACAATGTAGTGGGCAATCAAGGCAAAGGTGGGAAACAGTGGCACCAGGCCGGCGATATAGTAATTGCGCGAGCGGGACAGAAGGCTGATCAGTACAACAGCCAGCGCACCCAGCAGGGACTTGAGCAACAGAGCCAAGGTCATTCCGGATCAATATAATTAACAGCTGCTATTTTGACATGATCGGCAGCGAACACCTGCGAAATGCAGATCATTCTTATTATTGTTTTTATTTACCAACCAATAAATTTCAATTAATAAAAACTTAAGCCAGCTGTGGCATACTGCACTCCCCACCCGATCCGGACCGCTTTGCCATGACCATACACACCAGCCATGCTCCACACGAAACGGTAGATGAAGCTGCACGCAATAAAGCCGCGCACCGCAGCACCATGGTTAGCGTCTGGGTCAATATCGTACTGGCCAGCGCCCAGATCCTGATCGGCGTATTTGCCAAGTCGCAAGCGCTGGTGGCCGATGGTGTCCATTCGCTGTCCGACCTGCTGTCCGACTTTGTCGTCCTCTTGGCCGGCCATCACAGCCGCAAGGCACCGGATGATGACCACCAGTATGGCCATCAGCGTTATGAAAACGCCGCCTCCCTGGTGTTGGGCGGCCTGCTGCTGGCCGTCGGCATCGGCATGCTGTGGTCCGCCGCCGTCAAGTTTCACGACCCCTCGTCCATCCCCACTGTGCACAGTATCGCCTTGTGGGTGGCCGTGGTGGCACTCATCGCCAAGGAATTGCTGTTCCGCTTCATGCTGGCGGTGGCACAGCGGGTGCGCTCCAGCATGCTGGTGGCCAATGCCTGGCATGCACGTTCGGATGCGGCATCTTCGCTGGTGGTCGCTATCGGCATCATCGGTAACCTGATGGGCTATCCGATTCTCGACCCGGTTGCCGCTCTTATCGTGGGCTTCATCGTAGGCAAGATGGGCTGGAGCTTTGCCTGGAACTCACTGCACGACCTGATGGACCGCGCTGCCGACACCGAAGAAGCCGATGCCATTCGCCACACCCTGCTGGCCACCAGCGGCGTACGCGCGCTGCATGACCTGCGCACCCGCAAAATGGGTGATTTGATCCTGGTGGATGTCCATCTGGAAGTGGATGGCCACATGAATGTCTTCGATGCCCACACCATTGCCGAGCAGGCACGCGAGCGAGTAATGGCCGCCCACCCGGTATTGAACGTGATGACGCATATCGACCCGGTTGGCCTTGAACACCCGACAGACCATTCTGTTACATGATTTTTGCGACCGCCGGCCATGTCGATCATGGCAAAACCGCCCTGCTCACCGCACTAACCGGCCAGAATGCCGACCGGCTGCCGGAAGAGAAAAAACGCGGCATGACCATAGACCTGGGTTATGTCTATCTGCCGCTGGCAGACGGGCGGGTGGCCGGTTTCATTGATGTACCCGGCCACGAAAAATTTCTCTCCAACATGCTGTGTGGCCTGTCCGGCATTCCACATGCCTTGCTGATCATTGCCGCTGACGACGGCATCATGCCGCAAACCCGGGAACACCTGGCCATCCTGCAGCTTAGCGGCATTGCGCAACTGACTGTGGTCATCAGCAAATGTGATCTGGTTGATTCGGCCCGCCAGCATGCTGTCGCCAGCGCCGCCAGCCAGCTGCTGGCCGACAGCCCGTGGCCTGCAGCACCGGTTTTCTTTGTCTCCAGCCACAACGGCGCAGGCATAGCACCGCTGCGCCAGCACCTGCTGCAACATCTGTCAGCGCCATCAGTGCCACCCGGCCAGCGTTTTCGTCTGGCCATCGACCGTGCCTTCAGCCTCAGCGGAGCCGGTCTGGTCGTTACCGGCACGGCACTGGGCGGCCAGGTAAGCGTTGGCGACCGGCTCTGGCTCAGCAGCAAGGAAACCCCGGTCAGGGTACGCAGCCTGCATGTACAAAATGCCGCAGCACAGTCCGGCCAGGCCGGGCAGCGCATTGCACTGAATCTGGCAGGCGATGTGCAAAAGCAAGACATCCAGCGCGGCGACTGGCTGTTTGATACAGCACCAGTCCCCCCCAGCAGCCGCATCAGCATCAGCGTTCAGGCCATCGCCCCCTTACGCCACTGGCAGGCGGTGCATATTCATCATGCGGCACGCCACATTACCGGACGACTGTCCCTGCTCAACCGCAGCCAACTGAGTGCTGGCGAAACTGCCCTGGCCGAGCTGGTACTGGGTCAACCCTTGTGGATGGCCAACCACGACCGGCTGATACTGCGCGATGCCAGTGCACGCGACACCATCGCTGGCGCACGCCTGCTGGAACTACAGGTTCCCGGCAGAGGCAAGCGTCAGCCCGCCCGGCTGGCCTATCTGCAGCACTTACAAACCACCAGCCTGACACCGGCAGAGCGGCTGCAGCAACAAAGCCAGCAGCAGGCCGTGGTGCTGGAAGACTTTGCCTGGGCCATGCAGTTGCATGAGCACGCCTTGCAGCAGTTGCTTGCACAAAGCCCAGGCCAGCAGGTTGCCGGCCGCTTTTATCACCCGCAACACTGGGCCGCTATGCAGGCAACCCTGCTACAGAAACTGGCCATGCTGCACCAGCAACAGCCAGACCAACTGGGAGCCAGCCGTGGCCGCCTGCGTCGGCTCGCCCTGCCCGGCGAACCCGAAGCCACGGTCAACCTGCTACTGGAACAACTGCTGCAACAAGGCCAGCTGAAACAAACCCGGGGCTGGCTACACCTGCCGCAACATGTACTGGCTTTCACTCTGCAGGAGCAGCAGCAATGGCGGCGCCTGGCACCCTGCTTTGTTGGCAGCGAACCCCACTGGGTACGCGACCTCGCCAACACACTGGGCGAGGATGAAGGAGAGATACGCCGCTTGCTGCACAAGGCAACACGACTGGGTCATGTCATGGCCGTGGTACAGGACCGCTACTTTTCCAGCGCCAATATGCATACAATGGCTGACATCATCCGTCAGCTCTGCCTGCAGCATGGTCACGCAGATGCCGCCGCCTTCCGCAACCAGCTGGGCTGTGGACGCAAGCTTGCCATTCAAATTCTGGAATTTTACGACCGCACTGGCTTCACCCGCCGTCTGGGTGATCGCCATTTGCTGCGCGAGGACCTGCTGTTTGGCAGCGCAGAATCGGCGACCAGGCAGCACACTTTCCCGCCGGGCTGAAATCGGTATAATCAGCCGACATGGAAGAGAGGCATCCCCGGTGGGGTGGCTGGTCTTCAAAACCAGAGGGGGCCGCCAGCGGTCCCGGGTGGGTTCGACTCCCATTCTCTTCCGCCAGTTTTCCTGCTCGCCAAACCAGCGATACCCGCAATAAAAAAACCCGCACACCTGCGGGTTTTGCTGTATTGGTTACCGGAAAATCCTGGCCTGGCGTTTGGACTCCTCAAGCAGCCATCCCCTTCAGTGCGCGGCGATAGTACTCAAGATAAACGCTGTAAAGATGATGCAGCACGCTGGCACTGCGACGTCCTGATTTGGACAGACATGCTTGCCGGGCAGCATTCAGCTCGCGCAACTCATACGGCATCAGCACGATCTCATCGCGGGACTGGAAAACCGAGTAGGCCGATTTCAGATTCTCAATAGCATGCTGAATCAACCTGGCTTCCGGTGAATGCACATTTACATACAGCACATGAAATGCCTTGAGCAAGGCAATCATCTGGATGATCCGGTCACCGTCCGCCTTGCCTGAACAAAGATCTGCACAGCAGGAAGTCAAATTCTGTTTGATGTTTACCATGTTGCCACACTGACCTTCACTGACTATTACCGGATGTCATGCTGCAGTTGGCATCATGATTTCACCCGGATTCACCACCTTATCCAAAACACCCAAGCAGCGGGTAGAAGAATGCATGCCTGCCGCTACGGCGGATGGCTGCCCTAACATGCATAAGCTGCCAAGGATAACACTGTTACCCGGCTTGCCAAGTGAGCGCAGCAAAGCAAAACCGCAGTAATACACAAGTCATTACATATAAGTCATAACAAGTTAGAAATACCAATCCAATTTAACTAAACAAACTAGCAGTCACCTTCCTGGCCGGAATGTGCCAGCCCCCGCTCGTGGTATTGCAAATCAGGGTTCTTTCAACGCTTTCATCATCTTGCGGCCCGCTTCCATAACAAATTATAAAAGCCCATCCGGGTTCGGCGATAAGATAACTATTCCAGCAACACCAGAAACAACAGCTTGCCAGCCTGGAGTGAGCACGTTATGCCAGCACACAGCGGGAAAACACCTTGAATCACGCCACTGCACACATCGGCCTCAGCCCGGAGGCGCTATCACCGATGCCAATCAGAACTTCCTTAACACCATGGGCTGGATCACCCGCCAGGCCAAGCGCGTTGTCGCGGCGGTAAGTCGCGGTGCCGACATCAAAAACCAGTAAAACCAGCGTCATCCCTGACGCACAAGGGTAAATCCGAATTGGCAGCAACAGCATGGACATTATCTAATGCAGGCTGAACCCTGCTCCTGCCTGTCGGAGGCCCCGCGCACCATGAAAATCGGCCTGTTCATTCCCTGCTTCATCAACGAACTGTTTCCCCATGTGGCCATGGCCACGCTCGAACTGCTGGAAAGCCTGGGTTGCGAGGTGGACTATCCGCTGCAGCAATCCTGCTGTGGTCAGCCGCTGGCCAATAACGGCGACAGCAAGGGCGCTTGTGATGCTGCCAAGCGCTTTACCGATGTCTTTCACCAGTATGACTACGTTGTTGCCCCCTCTGGCAGCTGCGTCTCCCATGTAACGCACCACTACGATTGGTATATCCCCGACAACCGCGACTATCAGCAGCTCAAGCCCAAGGTGTATGAAATCATCGAATTTCTGCAGGATGTGCTGAAAGTGGAAAAGCTGCCCAAGCCGGTTTACTTCCCGCACAAGGTATCCATCCACCAGAGCTGCCACGGCCTGCGCGAGCTGCACCACGCCAGCCCGTCCGAACTGATGATGCCCTACCACTCGCGACTGGAAGACATCCTCAAACTGGTTGATGGCGTGGAAGTGCTGCTGCCGGAACGCCGTGACGAATGCTGCGGCTTTGGTGGCACCTTCTGTGTTGACGAGCCGGAGCTATCCACCGCCATGGGCGAGGACCGCATTGCCCAGCATGAGGCCACCGGCGCGGAATATATCGTGGGCGCAGATCCTTCCTGTCTGATGCACATGGGCGGCATCATTCGCCATCAAGGCAAGCAGATCCGCCCGCTGCACATCGTGGAAATCCTCACCGGTCGGGGAGAACGCGCATGAAGGACGACAGCGTAAAACACCCGCAGGCAGCGGCAGAATTTCTCAAGGACCGCGCCCAGGCCAAATGGCACGACAGCGCCATCTGGTGGGTGCGGCAAAAGCGCGATGCCCAAGCCAAGCAACTGCCGGAATGGGAAGAACTGCGCCAGCTGGCCCGCGAGATCAAGGTACATACCCTGTCGCAGCTGGACGATTACCTGGCCCAGTTTGAAGCCAATGCACAGAAAAACGGCGTAACCGTACACTGGGCTGCCGATGCCGATGAGCACAACCGCATCGTGCACAGCATTCTGGCGGCGCGACAGGTAAAAAAGCTGGTCAAGTCCAAGTCCATGCTGACCGAAGAGTGCGGGCTGAACCCCTATCTGGAACAGCGTGGCATCGAGGTGGTGGATACCGACCTGGGCGAGCGCATCGTGCAATTGCGTCACGAAGCCCCCAGCCACATCGTGATGCCAGCCATCCACCTGAAGAAAGAGCAGATTTCCGAGCTTTTCCATAAAGAACTGGGTACCGAAGCCGGTAATAACGACCCCACCTACCTCACCCACGCGGCACGGGCCAATCTGCGCGAGCACTTTCTGACGGCAGATGCCGGTCTGACCGGGGTGAATTTTGCCATCGCCGAAACCGGTGGCGTCGTAGTGTGTACCAACGAAGGCAATGCCGACCTGGGCACCAGCCTGCCGCCCATTCACATTGCCAGCATGGGGCTGGAAAAAATCATCCCTAAACTGGAACACTTGGGCGTGTTTACCCGCCTGTTGGCACGTTCGGCCATCGGCTCGCCGGTAACCACCTACACCTCGCATTTCCATCAGGCCCGGCCCGGTGGCGAGATGCACATCGTCATCGTCGACAATGGCCGTAGCGACATCCTGGGCAATGAAGATTTCTACCAGAGCCTGCGCTGCATCCGTTGTGGTGCCTGCATGAACACCTGCCCGGTATACCGCCGCAGCAGCGGCTTCAGCTATAGCTACATCATTCCCGGCCCCATCGGCTCCACCCTGGGCCCCAGCCGTGACATGAAAAAACACGGCAGCATGGCTTTTGCCTGCAGTACTTGCGGCTCCTGTTCCAATGTCTGCCCGGTCAAGATCAATCTGCACGAGCAACTGGTACTGCATCGCAAGAAGGCTTTTGAGCAGAACCTGCTGCCCACCAGCAAGAAAATGGGCTTGCTGGCCATGCGTTTTCTCACCCAGCACCCGGCGCTGTTCGACCTAGGGGGCAAGGTGATGCGCAAGGTGGTACCCATCATTCCGGAAAGCCTTACCCGCCATAGCGCCTGGAGCCGCGCAGGCCGCGATCTTCCGCCCATGCCGACTCAAAGCTTCAAGGAGCTGTACCTGCAGCGCAATCAAGACAAGAAGGACAAGGAGGGCAAGCAATGAGCGCCCGTGACAGCATACTGGCCCGCATCCGCCAGAACCGGCCGCAAGCATCAGCCTTGCCGGATATCCATGCCGTGCCGTTTATCCGCTACGACAACCAGTTTGAGGCATTTGCCACACTCATCCGCAATCTGGGTGGCGACGCAGTCCAGTTACAGGATGGTCAGAGCGTGGCCGATGTCGTGGCTGCGCGTTGGCCGGATGCAGGCCGCACGGTTGATCTGACCGTGGCGCAGCACGAAGAGGTGGATGATCCTCACGCCTGGCATGATGTCGATGTTGCCATCGTGCCCGGCCAGCTGGCCGTGGCAGAAAACGCTACGGTCTGGGTCAGCCACCCGGACAACCGTTTTCGCTCCATCTATTTTCTCACCCAGAAGCTGGTACTGGTGGTGCCACGTGACGCCATGGTGGACACCATGCGCGATGCCTATGCCCGTATCGACATGGCAGAGCACGGCTTTGGTGCCTTTATCTCCGGCTCGTCCCGCACTGCGGATATCGAGCAGAGCCTGGTCATGGGGGCCCATGGTGCCATGGCAGCGCTGGTGATCTTTGTTTAGTTGTACGCATGGAGCATTGCTTCCTTGGGGCCCCTTACGGGGCCTTTTTTCTGCCCGTCATTTCTGCCCGTCATTTCTAGCGAGCATGAAAAAACCGCCGGTCTGATGACGGGCGGTTTTCAGCTGGCAAGAGCCAGTGCTTAGCGGTTGGCTTCCACCTTGTAGCGCGGCGGCAGCAGCAGCGCCGGAACCTCGCGCTGTGCCTTGCGACTGCGGCGGCTGCCTGCGGTTGGGTTGATGGTTTTCAGGCCTTCACCCGATTTGCCCACCATCAGGGCAGACGCTGGCAAGGACATCGGATCACGCAGGGATTCGCGCGGGGTGGAGCGCACCGGGCTGCTGCGGCCTTCGCGGCTCGCTTCGCGCGCGCCTTCACGACCGTAGTCTCGTCCACCATCGCCACGCGAAGACTCGCGACGCGGCGCGGCTTCTTCACGCGGGGCGGCTGCGCCCGGCTGGAAGCCTTCTACCACCTGCGGCGTCAGTGTCTGGCGCGTCAGTTTTTCAATGGCCTCGTGCTGGCGGGTTTCCGCCGGACTCATCAGCGAAATGGCAATACCGCTGGCACCGGCACGGCCAGTACGACCGATACGGTGCACATAGTCTTCCGGCGAATTAGGCAGCTCGTAATTCACCACGAAAGGCAGTTCGGTAATATCCAGACCGCGCGCTGCCACATCGGTGGCCACCAGCACGCGCAGGCTGCCTTCCTTGAAGGAGGACAGGATTTCCAGGCGCGAGGCCTGTGCCTTGTCACCATGGATGGCTTCTGCCACCAGGCCATCACGCTTGAGGTCACGGGCCAGTTGGTCGGCACTGAGTTTGGTCTTGCAAAATACAATGACCTGGCTCATGTCGCGGGTCTTGATCAGATGGCTCAGCAGATGACGCTTGCGACCGGCATCCACCGAATACACCAACTGTTCCACTTGCTCGTTGGTGGCGTTCTGACGGGCAACTTCAACCGTCTGCGGGTCTTTCATGAAGTCCGCAGCCAAGCGCTTGATTTCTGTGGCAAAGGTCGCCGAGAACAGCAGGGTCTGCCGCTCCTTGGGCAACATGCTCATGATCTTGCGGATATCCTGGATGAAGCCCATGTCCAGCATACGGTCGGCTTCATCCAGCACCAGCACTTCCACCTTGTTCAGCTGGATGGTTTTTTGCTGGATATGGTCAAGCAGACGGCCCGGGGTGGCGATGACGATTTCCATGCCACGGCGCAGCTCGGCTGTTTGCGGGTCCATATTCATGCCGCCAAACACGGTGGTGGCACGCAGCGGCAAATACTTGGTATAGGTTTTTACATTCACGCCAATCTGGTCGGCCAGCTCACGCGTGGGCGACAACACCAGTGCGCGCACCGGATGCATGGCTGGCGATACGCTGGTATTAGCAAATTTCTTCATGCGCTCCAGGATGGGCAGCATGAAAGCGGCAGTCTTGCCAGTGCCGGTTTGTGCGGCCGCCAGCAGATCGCGACCGGACAATACCAGCGGAATGGCCTTGGCCTGGATGGGGGTAGGTTCGGAATAACCTTGTTCTTCAATGGCACGAAGAATCTCGGGCGACAGCCCGAGTTCGGAAAACAGCATGTGTGTGCTCCTGCAATTCGGTTGGGCGATGTCATCGCAGCATGCGACGCATCCCCTTGTTCATGAACATGGCCTAGCCCAAATGGCAACGCCGCCCATCAGGGGCGGCGGTTAGCAGGCATCAGGCCATGTGGTTGGCGACACTGAGCAACAGGACGACAAACAGCCATAGCAAGGCTGAACGCCAGACCAGTCCGACGGCACTTTTCAGAAAGGCCGGATCTGCCTCGTCACCCAGGCCCAGTTCGGGCCGGAATTTGATGGTGTAATCCTGTCTGAGCGGATCGCCCAGCCTGACCCCCAGCGCACCGGCCGCCGAGGCCAGAAGAATGCCGTTGGCGTAGTTGCCCCAGGTTCTTGCCTGCGAGCGCCAACAGTAAACAGCATCTTCAAAATCGCCCATGACTGCGAAACTGGCGGCAGTAAGACGTACCGGCAGCCAATCCAGCCAAGCGGCGGCACTGCCGGCAAAGCGGCCAAAACGGTCTTCCTCCGCCTGACGACTTCCCCACTTCTGTCCCAGCATACTGCACAGACGGTACAGCAAGGCACCGGACGGTCCCGGCAACAGCACAAACCAGAACATGGTGCCAAACACATGGCGGTAGCTATCTACCACACCTTGCTCGATTGCCAGCCGGGAAATCTCGCTCACTGACAGTTCGGCAGCAGGCTGACCAGTCCAGCGCGACAGCGCGATCCGTGCGTCCAGATCACGTCCTTCCGCCAGCGCCAGCGAAATCTCGGAAAAAGCGCTGGAGAAATGGCGAAAGCCCATGGTGAGGTAAAGCACCAGCACATTCCACAGGATGGCCAGCAGCGGGTTGGCTGCATAAAGGGCGTAGTACACCCCCAGGCTTAGCAGCACGGGTGGCAGGATGGCCAGCATCCACGCAAACACGCCGTGCCGGTTGGCACCGGCATTCAGGTTGCGTTCCAGGTGGTTGGCATAGCGGGTAAACACATGCCATACGCGGTTGCGGTTGCCCAAGGGGCGCAGCTGTTCAAGTGCCAGCGCAAATATCAAGGAAATCAGGGTCATCAGATTATGGATGGTGGTTTGCTCAGGCCCAGTGGCGAAGATACCACAAAGGGACAGGTACGCCCACCACATCGCATGTACTGCGCGACATGTCAGGGGAAATGCGGATCAGGCAGAACCGAGAAAACGACGTCCGCCAACCGGCTGCGGCTGCTGGCCACCACGATCGTAACTCAGGGTGGCGGCCGCCGCCTGGCGCAGCACGGCCAGTGACTCTTCCACCTGTCCCAGTTGCTGTTCGATGAAGCTGCCATTGAGCTGATTGATACCCTGTGCGCGGTGGATCAGGTCTTCCAGCGCCAGCCAGGCCTGACGTTCTTCAGGCTTGTCAGCCAGCCAGATATAAACGGTATCGCTGTCGGAAAGACCAAACGACTTCATCAGCCGGGCACGATTCTGGGAGTGCACAGCTAACTCATCCAGCACCTTGCTTTTGCTGTCAGCCAAATCTTCCAGCAGATGCACCTGACCTGCGATCATCACCTGCTGCTCCTGCTGCAGCAGTTCCACCAGCCGGGCCACTTGCGTGGCTTCGGCACGGCACAGTTCGGCAAAACCTTGTTCTTGCGTCATCGCAGCGTGACCATCGTGCCGTTAATTACTGGTTCAGCAGCTCTTGCGTGGACGCAATCAGGCTATCAGCAATTTTTTCCGGATTAACCGAGAAGGTGCCGGATGCAATGGCATTCTTGATGGCATCCACTTTGGCAGCATCAAAAGCCGGGGCCGTGTCTGCCTGCGCTTCCAGCGCACTGATACTGCTGGCCAGCGGATTGATTTTCACGCTATCGGTCGGGGTTGATCCGACACCAGCAGCCTGCGTGCCGGCATCACGCCGGGCCAGCTTGCTCTGGCTGGCGTAGGCACCAACAGCACTACCCGAGTTGTCGATTTTCATGGCGGGACCTTCCAAACTAGCTAGGGGTTTCTCTATTATCGGCTGAAAAAGCAAACTCTTGAAATATTTATCAATAACTCAGACTAACCGTACCATCCGGCTGTACCACGCCACGGATCACCCGTCCGCTGCTCAAACGCACCGATACGGCATCGCCCACCGCAGCATTGCCATTGGCTACGCCTTCGGATAACACGCGAAAACCATCGCCCCCGGCCTCAACCTTGACCGGCTGACCAGCCCTTACCAGGTATGGCGCATGCACCATGAAGTTACGTAGCCAGCTTCCAGCCGGAGCCCCGCTGCGCATGCTCTGTCCAATCGCCAGATCAAGACTGGTAATCACATTGCGCGCCATGGCCGGGTTGGCCACATCCACCAGCTTGACGTCCCCTGCTTGCAACACTTCGCCGGCGCTAACCGAACGGGTCAGCACCACACCCAGTTGTTTCTCGTTGATGCTGACTGGCAGACGTATGCTCCAGCCGCTATCCGGGCAGGCCAGTATCAGTGCGGTATTGCCGCTGGTCTGTGCAGTGTTGGACCAATCGACCCTGGGATTCTGACAGGCGGGAAGCACCAGACGGCGATCCAGCTTACCCAGTTTGTAGCTGGCCTGACGATGGCTCACCTCTTGCTGCATGAACCGGTCGGCCAGTTTTTCCAGCACGCTCATGTCCTGGTTGCCCGCCGCCAGTACCAGACCGGGCAACAGCCAGGCCAGAATCAGATAAAGAAATTTCATCCTGTTATTGTATCCGCTACGTTTACGCATGCGTACCGGAATGCAGTTATCCGGCCGGGTGTGGTAGCTGCCTGCTGGCGAGCACAGCATTCAGAGCTGAATATCGCCCAACAGTTGCCTGCATCCATAAAAAAACAGGCCCTGTTGAGCCTGTTTTGTCCTGACTACACGATGTCCGATGCGATCAGCCGGCCAGTGTGGCTTCCACAAAGGCTTTGACCTTGGCGGCATCGGCCTCAAACACCACCACTTTTTGCGGCAGGTCTTCCAGGCCATCAAAACCAGCAGGGCGCGGCGGATCACGGTCCAGCGCTTCGCGAATGGTATCGGCAAACTTGGCGGGCAGCGCGGTTTCCAGGCAGACCACGGTTTCGCCCGGCAGGCGCAGTTCGCGCGCCACCTTGATACCGTCGGCGGTATGGGTGTCCACCACCACGCCATCGCTGGCATCCAGTGCACGGATGGTGGCCAGACGGTCGGCATGGCTGCTCTTGCCGGAAACAAAACCAAACTTTGCCGTGGCCTCGCTCAGCTTGGCCGACAGATCAAAGCCCTTGCCTGCGTCCACATCTGCCCACAATGCTTTCACAGCGGCACCGTCACGGCCCATCAGATCGAACACGAAGCGCTCGAAGTTGGATGCCTTGGAGATGTCCATCGACGGGCTGGAGGTGACATAGGTATTGGCCGTGCCGCGCGGACGGTAAGCGCCGGTGCGGAAAAATTCGTCCAGCACGTCGTTTTCGTTGGTGGCTACAATCAGGCGCTGCACTGGCAGGCCCATCTGGCGGGCGATATGGCCAGCACAGACATTACCGAAGTTACCGGACGGCACGCAGAAGCTGACTTGTTCTTCATTGCTGCTGGTGGCGTTGAAGTAGCCCTTGAAGTAGTACACCACCTGCGCCACCACACGGGCCCAGTTGATAGAGTTGACGGTGCCGATCTGGTACTTGGCCTTGAAGGCGTGATCGTTCTGCACCGCTTTCACGATGTCCTGACAGTCGTCAAACATGCCCTTGATGGCGATGTTGTGAATGTTGACATCTTGCAGGCTGAACATCTGTGCGCGCTGGAAGGGGCTCATCAGGCCATCCGGGCTGAGCATGAACACGCTGATGCCCTGCTTGCCACGCATGGCATATTCCGCCGCGCTGCCGGTGTCCCCGGAGGTGGCACCCAGAATATTCAGCGACTGGCCTTTTTTGGCCAGCACGTATTCGAACAGATTACCCAGCAACTGCATGGCCATGTCCTTGAAGGCCAGCGTCGGGCCGTTGGACAGTTCCAGAATCACCAGGCCGTCGGACAGGCGCTTGACCGGGGTGATGGCCTCGCTGCCAAACACCGCCGCAGTGTAAGTGCGGCTGACGATGTCCTTGAGGTCGGCCTCAGGAATATCAGTGGCGAACAGGCGGATGATTTCAAACGCCAGCTCGGCATAAGACAGACCACGCCAGGCGTCCAGCTGGCTGCGGCTGATTTGCGGATAGCTTTCCGGCAGCGCCAGGCCGCCGTCCGGGGCCAGGCCCATGAGCAGGATGTCGCTGAAACTTTGCGGCTGCATGCCGCCACGTGTGCTGATGTACTTCATGTGATGTGATTCAACCTGTACGAATGCAGAAGACGATGCAAGAAGGATGGCCACGGACTGATGTGCGTCAATCGGCGGCACTGGCCTCCAGATGATGACCGCAAGCAGCGGAGGCTTCGGCCAGGCGCTTTTTGCCGCGCGGGTCGTCCTTGCGGATCTGGCCGGTCAGCACCCCCATCACCTCTTCCGAGGTAAAGGTATTGGCCAGATGTTCACTGGCACACTGACAGTATTTCTGAACCTGGGTATCCGAGCGCTCGCTAGCCCCATCGGAGGCTGGCGTGCGCTTGATACAGCCACGCATCAAAAAACCCTGTAGCAGATTATGCTGACCCGGTGTCAGTGGTGTTGCGTGCAGGGCCGATGCAGTCAATGCACAGGCCATGCCCACTCCATTCATCCAGTACCTTGCCATTTGCAGCCATCCTGTCACCACCCCGCATCCAGGCGCGGGGGTGGCAACTGCTTTAGTCGTTGAGTTCTTCCATGCGCAGGCGCACCACCTTGCCCGATACGCTTTCCAGCGCTTCGATGGCGGCAATGGCTGCATTGATGGAGCGTTCCTGCACACGATGGGTGAGGATTACCACTTCAGCATTGCCCTCGCTGGCCGAACCCTTCTGGATCAGCGCCTCGATGGAAATGCCGTTTTCTGCCAGCAGGCCGGTGATATTGGCCAGCACGCCGGCGCGATCGGCAGCACCGATGCGCAGGTAGTAAGAGCTGTAAACCTCATCAATCGGCAGGATGGGCAGATTTTTCAGTTGATCCGGCTGGAAGGCCAGATGCGGCACGCGATGTTCCGGGTCTGCGGTCAGCAGGCGGGTAACATCGACAATATCAGCCACCACGGAAGAGGCGGTGGGCAGTGCGCCGGCGCCAGCACCGTAGTACAGGGTCTGGCCGACGGCATCGCCCTTGGCCAGCACGGCGTTCATCACGCCGTTGACGTTGGCGATCAGCTGGCTTTCCGGAATCAGCGTCGGGTGCACGCGCAGTTCCACGCCGGCATCGGTACGACGGGTAAAGCCCAGCAGCTTGACGCGGTAGCCCAGTTCTTCGGCGTACTTGATGTCGCGGCCATCCAGTTTGCTGATGCCTTCCAGATAACAGCTGTCAAACTGCATCGGGATACCAAAGGCCAGCGCGGCCATGATGGTGAGCTTGTGACCGGCGTCGTGGCCTTCGATGTCGAAGGTGGGGTCGGCTTCGGCATAGCCCAGGCGTTGGGCTTCGCCCAGCACGTCGGCAAAGCTGGCACCCTTGTCGCGCATTTCGGTCAGGATGAAGTTGGAAGTGCCGTTGATGATGCCGGCAATCCACTCGATGCGGTTGGCCGACAGGCCTTCACGCAGCGCCTTGATGATGGGAATGCCACCGGCTACGGCAGCTTCGAAGGCCACCATCACGCCCTTTTCCTGGGCGCGGGCAAAGATTTCATTGCCATGCACGGCCAGCAGCTTCTTGTTGGCGGTTACCACGTGCTTGCCGTTTTCGATGGCCTTGAGCACCAGTTCCTTGGCCACGGTGTCGCCACCGATCAGCTCGACCACGATGTCGACTTCCGGATCGTTGACCACGGCAAAGGCATCGGCGACCAATTTGACCTCATCGCCCACCAGCTCGCGTGCCAGCTCCAGATTGCGGCGCGAGGCAATGGTCAGCCGGATTTCGCGGCCAGCACGGCGGGCGATTTCCTCAGCATTGCGCTTGAGTACGGTGGCGACACCGCCACCGACTGTCCCCACGCCCATCAGGCCAATATTGATCGGCTTCATTACATTCTCCATGTCTGTCTCTAGTGTTTTGTCCCGGGCCGACGGCCTCTTGGCAAAACGGCGCGTGCCGGCTTGCCAGGAGGTCTTCAGGTTGATGACTCAGCCGACGGATGTGGTACGTCGGCTGAATCAAGCATCAGGCAGTACCGTGACGCTGACGGTAACGCTCCAGGAAGCGGGCGATGCGGCCTATCGCTTCGATCAGGTCATCCGAGTTAGGAAGGAATACCACGCGGAAGTGATCCGGCGCAATCCAGTTAAACCCGCTGCCCTGCACCAGCAACACTTTTTCTTCCTGCAGCAGTTCCAGGATGAACTGCTGGTCGTCGCTGATGGGATAGATCTTGGGGTCCAGTCGCGGGAACAGGTACAGCGCCCCTTGCGGCTTGACGCAAGTCACCCCCGGAATGTCGGTGAGCAGCTTGTGCGCCAGGTCGCGCTGGCGGGCCAGGCGGCCACTGGGGGCCACCAGGTCGTCAATGCTCTGATAGCCGCCCAAGGCAGTCTGGATGGCAAACTGCGCCGGCACGTTGGCACACAGGCGCATCGAGGCCAGCATGTTCAGGCCTTCGATGTAGTCACGCGCGTGTTTTTTCTCGCCGCACAGAATCATCCAGCCGGCGCGGTAGCCACAGGCACGGTAGTTCTTGGACAAACCGTTAAAGGTGACCACCAGCAGGTCCGGCGCCAGCGAGGCGATGGAGGTGTGCTTGACCTCGTCGTACAGCACCTTGTCGTAGATCTCGTCGGCATAGATGATCAACTGGTGCTGGCGCGCCAGATCGACAATTTGCTGCAACAAGGCCGGCGGATACACCGCGCCGGTGGGGTTGTTGGGGTTGATCACCACGATGGCGCGGGTGTTGGGGGTAATCTTGGCGCGGATGTCGTCGATGCTGGGGAACCAGCCCTGCTCTTCGTCACAGACATAATGCAGCGCCTTGCCACCGGCCAGGCTGACCGCCGCCGTCCACAGCGGATAGTCCGGTGCGGGCACCAGCACTTCGTCACCATTGTCCAGCAGCGCCTGCATGGCCATCACGATCAGCTCGGACACGCCGTTGCCGATGATGATGTCGTCCATGCTGACATTGGGCAGCTGTTTTTCCTGCGCGTAGTGCATGATGGACTTGCGCGCGGCGAACAGGCCCTTGGAATCGGAATAGCCGGAAGCGGATGGCAGGTTGACGATGACGTCTTCGATGATTTCATCCGGCGCAAAAAAACCGAATGGAGCCGGGTTGCCGATATTCAGCTTGATGATGCGATGGCCTTCGTCTTCCATCTTCTTGGCATGCTCAAGCACCGGGCCACGGATGTCGTAGCAGACATTGGCGAGCTTCTGCGATTTGTGTACTGGCTGCATGGTGGCCTGTTTTTCCGTCACGGACCGCGCCCCGGCTACGGCGGTATGCTGGCGGCGGCGCGGCTTGTTGTCTTTCATTGGAGTCCCTTGTCTGTCCCGGCCACGGGCAAAGCGTGCCACCGTGGCTGGTCAGGGTATAATCCTATCCCAAACCGTGTTGCACTGCATGACGGCGTGCAGCCCTGACCGGCAAGGCCGCAACAAGCTAGGTCAGCACCCCATCATTCCCTGCAGGAAATCGACTCCATGAAAATGCATCAGGCCCTGGGACTGGGCAAAAACCTGTTTACCGGCTACGGCGAAGGCCATGTGCTGATCAATGCCGAACGCCATGATGGCAACCTGATTGTCACCCCGGACAGCGTGCAGTCCTGGGGCGTGGCCGACTTTGCCAGCCTGGCCGAACCGCATTTCAGCATGCTGCTGGATTTGCAGCCGGAGGTGGTACTGTTTGGTTCTGGCGCCAGCCTGCGCTTTTTCCACCCGCGCCTGATGTCGGCGCTGACCAATGCCGGCATTGGCGTGGATGTGATGGATACCCAAGCGGCATGTCGTACTTTCAATATCCTGATGGCGGAAGACCGCCGGGTGATTGCCGCCATTCTGGCTATCTGAACGCGTTACGTCATAGACAAAGCCCCGCGCTGCGGGGCTTTTGCTTGTGTCGGGCCATTGCTCCGCTTCAGGCAGCGGCAGCTTTCTCGCCACCAAACTCTTCAAACGCCTGCAGGGCTTCGGCAGCCGTCATCAGCGACGGGCCACCGCCCATGTACACCGCCACTTGCAGCATTTCCATAAACTCGGCACGGGTACAGCCCAGCTCTACCAGCGCCTTGCTATGAAAAGCCAGACAGCCCTGGCAACGGTTGGCAATGCCGATGGCCAGGGCAATCAGCTCCTTGGTTTTGTTGGACAGCGCACCATCGGCATGGGCCGCACGGCTCATCTGGCCAAAGCCCTTCATGGTGTCAGGAATTTCGCGACGGAATTCAGCCAGCTTGCTGCCCAGCTCCTGGGCCAAACCCGTGTAGTCGTGACTCATTACTTTCTCCTTCCAGATTAAATTCATTTTTATATTATATATTTTTATATATTGAATCAAGCCTGGATAGTGGCTTGTTACAGAAAAAAACCTGCATGGTAATCTGCAGCATCGCATCGACAGCAAGGACCTGCCGTGTCCCACTCCAACAATGAGCTGGCTGATTACGACCACGTGCGCCAATGGGCAATGCAGTCGCTGTTCCAACACATGGATGACAGCTACCAGGGCACGGTGATTGTGGACGATCAGGCACGCATCATCTGGATCAATGCGCGCTATGCCGAGCGCTTTGGCTTTGCCGACCCCGCCGCCGCACTGGGGCAGCCGGTGGAAAGCGTCATTCCCAACAGCCAGATGCGCGAGGTACTGAAAACCGGCGTGCCGATGCTGCTGGACATCATGGCCACCGGCAAAGACCAGCTGGTAGTCACCCGTTTGCCGCTGAAAGACAGCAGCGGCAAGATCATCGGTGCCGTCGGCTTTGCCTTGTTCGACCAGATCCAATCACTGGCACCGCTGGTGGCCAAATTCACCCGCATGGGCGAAGAGCTGGCCGCCACGCGCGAATCGCTGGCACAGGCCCGCCGGGCCAAATACAGCTTTGACGACTTTGTCGGCCACAGCCGACAAATCACGGAAGTCAAACGCCAGGCCATGCTGGCAGCACCATTGGAAGGGGCAGTACTGCTGCTGGGCGAAACCGGCAGTGGCAAGGAAGTGCTGGCCCATGCCATTCATGCTGCGTCACCGCGCGCCGGCAAGCCGCTGGTCAGCCTGAATATGGCGGCCATTCCCGACACTCTGCTGGAAGCCGAGCTGTTTGGTGCCAGCGCCAGTGCCTATACCGGTGCGGATAAAAAGGGCCGCATCGGCAAACTACAGCTGGCCGATGGCGGTACGCTGTTTCTGGATGAAATCGGCGACATGCCGGCCAGCTTGCAGGCCAAGCTGCTGCGCGTGCTGCAGGACAAGGAGTTCGAGCAACTGGGTGCCAACCGGGTGCTGCGCGCCGATATCCGCGTCATTGCCGCCACCTCGGCCCAGCTGGAAGAAAAAGTGGCTGCCGGCAGTTTCCGTGCCGACCTGTATTACCGGCTGAATGTGCTGACCATCCGCCTGCCTGCCTTGCGGGAACACCTGCAGGATCTGCCCGAGCTGGCGGAATCGCTGCTGGAACAATTGGCCAGACATGGCCATGTCACCCGTCGCCAGATCAGCCATGCCGCGCTACAGCGCCTGGCCGCTTACGACTGGCCGGGCAATGTGCGCGAACTGCGCAATATCCTGGAGCGGGCCAGCATGCTCGGCCAGGGCAACCTGCTGAACGATACCGACATCAATGCCCTGCTGGGTGTACCAAACAAGCCGGTACTCACCCCCGGGGCAGACTATCAGCAGCAAATGGCCAGCTTCGAGGCACAACTGCTGCGCCAGGCGCTGCAGCAGGCCAATGGCCATGTGCCCACTGCGGCGCGCCAGCTGGGCATGGGACGCGCCACGCTGTACAAGAAACTGGCGGCGCGGGGGATTGTCCCTGGCCAGTCCTGAATATGGTCTGATCTTTCTGCATTAACGTCTCCAGACAGAGACTGCGTCTACAAATCGAGACACCCCTCCCCAGCGTGCAATCACAAGCCTTCTGGCGTGATTGCACGCATTTTTGCTGTCTCAAAATCGAGACGGCAAATCACCACAGCCCGCACAAATCACTGCAAGTTGTTGATTTAAAACAGCCATAAACACTGGCATGCTTCCTGCTGTTATATCTGCACCGACATGGGGCAAATCCATGATCGCCAGGCCTCATGCAGGCCATACAACAACAGAGGAGATACACCATGAGTTTCATCGTGGTTTTGCTGGCATTGTTTTTTCTGATGCTGGCCGCCTATCGCGGCTACAGCGTCATCCTGATGGCACCACTGGCAGCACTGGGCGCAGTGCTGCTGACCGACCCCTCCGCCGTGGCTCCCGCCTTCAGTGGCCTGTTCATGGACAAGATGGTGGGCTTCATCAAGCTGTACTTCCCGGTGTTTCTGCTGGGTTCGGTCTTCGGCAAACTGGTGGAACTATCCGGCTTTTCCAAGTCCATCGTCGCCGCCGTCATCCGCTTTATTGGTGAAAAGCGCGCCATTGCCGTCATCGTGGCGGTGTGTGCATTGCTAACCTATGGCGGGGTATCGCTGTTTGTGGTGGTGTTTGCCGTCTATCCCTTTGCCGCCGAACTGTTCCGCCAGAGCAACATCCCCAAGCGGCTGATTCCCGGCACCGTGGCCCTGGGTGCATTTTCCTTCACCATGGATGCGCTGCCTGGCACGCCGCAAATCCAGAACATCATCCCCACCACCTTTTTCAAAACCACCGCCTGGGCGGCTCCGGCACTGGGTATTTGCGGTGCGGTGTTCATCACCCTGGTGGGGCTGGCGTATCTGGAATGGCGTCGCCGCAGCCTGATGGCACGCGGTGAGGGCTACGGCACCGATTTGCGCAACGAGCCGGAACATGTCGACACCAGCAGTCTGCCATCGCCCTGGCTGGCTATTGCTCCCTTGCTGCTGATCGGTATCAGCAACTTCGCCTTTACCCGCTGGATTCCCGCTTGGTATGGCAGCAGCCACGACTTGCATCTGGCCGGCATGGCCAAGCCGGTCACCACGCAGATCTCCACCGTCACCGCCATCTGGTCGGTGGAAGCCGCCTTGCTGCTGGGCATTGCCTTTGTCGCACTCACCGCCTGGCCCGCCATCCGCGAGAAATTTGCCGAAGGCAGCAAAGGGGCGATTGCCGGCGCCATGCTGGCGGCTATGAACACTGCCTCGGAATACGGCTTTGGCGCGGTGATTGCCGCCCTGCCCGGCTTCATGGTGATTGGCCATGCACTGCAAAGCATTCCCAACCCGCTGGTGAATGCGGCGGTCACCGTCAGCACGCTGGCTGGCGTCACCGGCTCCGCCTCTGGCGGCATGAGCATTGCGCTGGCCGCCATGGGCGAGCAGTTCATCAGCGCCTGCCAGGCGGCAGGTATTCCGCTGGAAGTGCTGCACCGCGTAGTAGCCATGGCCAGCGGTGGCATGGATACCCTGCCGCATAACGGCGCGGTAATCACCCTGCTGGCAGTGACCGGCCTGACCCACCGCGAGGCTTACCGCGATATTTTTGCCGTCACCATGATCAAGACGCTGGCCGTGTTCTTTGTGATTACCGTGTTCTACCTCACCGGTCTGGTTTAAACCCATCCCTCACACCGGCCCTGCCCTGCGCGGGGCCAGACAGGACATTCATCATGACAACACTGGCAGGAAAGACCGCACTGGTCACCGGCTCCACCAGCGGCATCGGCCTGGGCATGGCCCGGGCACTGGCCGAGGCCGGGGCCAATATTGTGCTCAACGGCTTTGGCGATGTTGCAGCAGCACTAGCCCAGATTCGCACGACCGGCGTGCAGGCCTGGCATCATCCGGCAGACTTGTCCGACCCGGCCCAGATTGACGCGCTATGCGCCTTTGCCGCGCACGAAACCGGCGGCGTGGACATTCTGGTGAACAATGCCGGCATCCAGCATGTGGCCCCGATTGAATCATTTCCGCCTGCGCAGTGGGACAAGGTGCTGGCCATCAATCTGAGCGCGGTGTTCCACACCAGCCGCTTACTGCTGCCCACCATGCGCCAGCGCGGCTGGGGCCGCATCATCAATATCGCCTCTACTCACGGCCTGGTGGCCTCCACCGGCAAGGCCGCCTATGTGGCCGCCAAGCATGGCGTACTGGGCCTCACCAAGACGGTCGCCCTGGAGACTGCCCATAGCGCGATTACCTGCAATGCCATCTGCCCCGGCTGGGTGCTGACCCCGCTGGTGGCACAGCAGATTGCCGAGCGCGCCACCAGCCAGGGCATTAGCCAGCAGCAAGCCCAGCACGACTTGCTGGCGGAAAAACAGCCATCCGGCCAATTCGTCACCCCCGCCCAGTTGGGTGCGCTGGCGGTGTTTTTGTGCAGCCCGGCTGCAGATGAGGTACGCGGTGCCGCCTGGGCCATGGATGGCGGCTGGACCGCTCAATAAGCGACGCAAGCAAGGACAATGCAATGAACAAGCTTTACCCGGACGCCGCCAGCGCACTGGCTGACATCGTAGCCGACGGCCAGACCATTGCCGTGGGCGGTTTCGGCCTGTGCGGCATTCCCGAAGCGCTGATTGCCGCACTGCGCGACAGCGGCGTGACGCAATTGACCGCCATTTCCAATAATGCCGGCGTGGATGGCTTTGGCCTGGGCCAACTGCTGCAAACCCGACAGATCCGCAAAATGGTGTCGTCCTATGTGGGCGAAAACAAGGAATTCGAACGCCAGTATCTCAGTGGTGAACTGGAGCTGGAATTCACCCCGCAAGGCACGCTGGCGGAAAAGCTGCGTGCCGCCGGCAGCGGCATTCCCGCCTTCTTCACCCGTACCGGCTACGGCACGCTGGTGGCAGAAGGCAAGGAAGTGCGCGAGTTTAACGGCCACCCGCATATTCTGGAGCAGGCCTTGTTTGCCGATATTGCCCTGGTCAAAGCCTGGAAGGCTGACCGTGCTGGCAATCTGGTGTATCGCCGCACCGCACGCAATTTCAACCCCAATGTGGCCATGGCCGGGCGCATCACCGTAGCCGAAGTGGAAGAGATCGTGGAAAACGGCATGTTGGACCCGGATGCCATCCATACCCCCGGCATTTTTGTGCAACGACTGGTAGTCAATCCCCATCCCGAAAAACGCATCGAACAACGCACCGTGCGTGCGGCAGAACCAACGGAGGTGTAAGCATGGCGTGGACGCGTGAACAGATGGCCGCCCGTGCGGCACAAGAATTGCAAGACGGCTTTTATGTGAATCTGGGCATCGGCCTGCCCACGCTGGTGGCCAACCATGTGCCAGCCGGCATGGAGGTGTGGCTGCAATCGGAAAACGGCCTGCTGGGCATTGGCCCGTTTCCGATTGACGATGCAGTGGATGCCGACCTGATCAACGCCGGCAAGCAAACCATCACCACCCTGCCCGGTTCGGCCATTTTCAGTTCAGCCGATTCTTTTGGCATGATTCGTGGCGGCAAGATCAACCTTGCCATCCTGGGTGCCATGCAAGTGAGCCAGCATGGCGACCTGGCCAACTGGATGATTCCCGGCAAGATGGTGAAGGGCATGGGCGGGGCGATGGACCTGGTGGCCGGTGTCGGCAAGGTGGTGGTGCTGATGGAGCACACCGCCAAAAAGAAAGACGGCAGCGAGGAAGCCAAGCTGCTGGAGCGCTGCACCCTGCCCTTGACCGGCGTGGGCGTGGTCAGTCTGATCATCACCGACCTGGGCGTCATTCGGGTGGAGGCCGACGGCCTGCATCTGCAAGAGCTGGCACCGGGCGTAAGCGTGGAGGACATCTGTGCCCGTACCGCAGCACCGCTGCACTCGGGCTTGCGACACCGGGCCAGCGAAGCGGCTATCGCCAGCTAACCCCGCACCGTCCCATGAAAAAAGCACGCGCTGCCCGGCAGACGCGTGCTTTTTTTCCTGCTGCCAATGACTACAGCAAGGACTTGGCCAGCAAAGCCGTCAGCAGAATGGCAATCAGCGTCAGCAGAAAGTTCTGCCGCTTCTGTTCACGCATCAAATGCATATACCCCTCCACCAGCAGGTCGCTCTTGGCGGCCGACAGCGCTTCGTTCAGCTTGCGCGGCAAGGTGGGCAAGGTGGTGGCCCATTGCGGCGCCTCTTGCTTGAGGGTGCGCAACATGCCGCGCCAGCCCATCTGCTCGTTCATCCACTTGGTAAGGAAGGGCTTGGCGGTATCCCACAAGTCCAGATTCGGATCCAGCTGGCGGCCCAAACCCTCGATATTGAGCAGGGTTTTCTGCAACAGCACCAGCTGTGGCTGGATTTCCACATTGAAGCGACGGCTGGTTTCAAACAGGCGCAGCAGCACCAGGCCAAAGGAAATCTCCGACAGCGGCTTTTCAAAAATCGGTTCGCATACCGTGCGTACCGCCGCTTCCAGTTCCTCGGCGCGGGTATTTTTGGGCACCCAGCCGGATTCAATATGCGCAGTGGCCACGCGGTGGTAATCGCGATTGAAGAAGGCGAGGAAGTTGACCGCCAGATAATGCTTGTCCTCGTCGGTGAGGCTGCCGACGATGCCGAAGTCCAGCGCGATATAACGGCCATCTTCGGCCACAAAGATATTGCCCGGATGCATGTCTGCATGGAAAAAGCCGTGGCGGAATACCTGGGTGAAGAAGATTTCCACCCCAAAGCGCGACAGCTTGCTCAAATCCACACCCTGTTCGCGCAGGCGCTCGATCTGCCCCACCGGCGTGCCGTGCATCCACTCCAGCGTCAGCACCTGACGGTTGCTGTAGTCGTAAAATACTTCCGGCACGATCAGCATGTCCGAGCCGATGAAATTGCGGCGCAGCTGCGAGGCATTGGCGGCCTCGTGCATCATGTCCAGCTCGTCATGCAGGTATTTGTCGAACTCGGCCACCACCTCGCGCGGCTTCAAGCGCTTGCCGTCGATGAAGAAACGCTCTACCCAGCGGGCCAGCGTGGACATCAAGGCCAGATCCTGCTCGATCACCGGCTGAATGCCGGGGCGCAATACCTTCACCGCCACTTCACGGCCACGGCTGCCATCCGGCTGTTTCAGCCAGGCCTTGTGCACCTGCGCCACCGAGGCGCTGGCCACCGGCGTGATATCAAAATCCACATACAGGTTTTCTACCGGCTGGCCAAAGCTCTGCTCGATCACCTGTCGCGCCAGTGCACCATCAAACGGTGGCACCCGGTCTTGCAGCAGCGCCATTTCATCGGCGTAATCCGGTGGCAGCAAATCGCGCCGGGTGGACAGCACCTGGCCGAATTTGACGAAAATCGGCCCCAGGCTTTCCAGCGCCAGCCGCACTCGCGTTGGCAGCGGGGCACTGACATCGCGCCGTACCGGACACAGTTTCAGCAGGCTATGCACAAAGCCCAGCCGCGAATGACCTTCGAAAAAGTCGTCCAGACCATAACGGTACAGGGTGGAAACAATCTTGAAAAAACGCGAAATCCGCATAATGACGGGCTTGACCCTTATTCCTTTGGTTCCGACAACGCGGCTTCCAGCCGCTGCAATCGTTTTTCGCTGCGTGCCACATCATCACGCAAGCTATCTACCGCGCCAACATAGCGGCCAACAGCTTGCCGACTGGCCAACAACGGTGCCTCTTCCCGCAAGTGCTCTATCCAGTTTTCCAGCAGACGCCAGGCAATTTCACCCTTAAAGCCCAAGGAGGCACGGGCCACACCTTGCAGACGATTGGCCGCCACATCTCCCATCACGCGCGACAGGTCTTCGCCCGCATCCCAGCGCAGACGCGCCAGCAAGCGGCCCACCGCACTCCCCAGTTCGGCATCGCCCTCCAGCACCACATCGCGCAAGGCCGGGTCACGTCCGCTGACAGCGGCCAGTGCCGCCGCATGGCTCAGGCGGATGGTGGCCTCTGGCTCACCAGCACAGGCAGCCAGCCAGCCCTGGTCATTAATGACCCCGCGCACGGTCAGCGGTGGCAAGACAATGCCAATGCGCCGGCCAGCATGTACGGCCAGTTCGGCCCGCACTGCCGGCTGCTGGTTGAGCAGATGATTGAATACCGCAATCTGGATGCGCATCGTGTGTTCTCCGGAGGGATACCGGCTCAGTGTTTCAGCCGGGCAAACAAGAGATTGATACCCAGCAGGATGAATAGGCCGCCGCACAGCTGATCCAGCCGCTGCGCCACCCCCTTGTGACGCAGCCAGTCACCCAGCCGCGCCGACAACAAGGCCAGCGCCGCACACCAGGCCAGACCGGTGGCGACAAAAGTCAGCCCCAAAATCACAAAGGACAGTGCCGTGGCACCCGGCTTGACGAACTGCGGCAGGAAGGCAAGGAAAAACAGCGCCACCTTGGGGTTGAACAGATTGGTGAAAAAAGCCTCACGCAGGATTTTCCCCGGACGTGCCACTTCCAGCCGGGCGGCATCACCAGCCACGCTGCTGCCGGGTTTGCGTAGCATCTTCACCCCCAGGTACAGCAAATAGCCCGCGCCCAGCAGCTTTACTGCCAGAAAGGCCATGGCCGAGGTGGCCAGCAGCGCCGACAGGCCAAAAGCCGCCAGCAGGGTATGGCCCAGGCTGCCCAGGCCAATGCCCAGCGCCGACAACAGCCCTACCTTGCTGCCCTGTGCCGTGCTGCGGCCCAGAATGTAAAAGGTATCCGGGCCGGGCGTCAGGTTAAGCAACAAGCCTGCCGCCATGAAGGCCCACAGATTGGTGATGCCGTCCATTTAGTTTTCCTTAGAGCCAGTTCAGAGTCTCGCGAGCTAGAGCGAGACAAGGCGAAAACGGCTGAGGAAGCGGAGTTTACATAGAGTAAATGAGCATTCCGAAGTCGTTTTTAACGCGGTATCGCCCCAGATTTAACTAACACAGCAGGCTATGGACAGGCTCTTAGAGTTTGTAGCCCTTGTGCAGCGCTACCACGCCGCCGGTCATATTGTGGTAGTCCACCTTGCCGAAACCGGCTTCCAGCATCATGGCCTTCAGGGTTTCCTGATCCGGATGCATGCGGATGGATTCGGCCAGGTACTGGTAGCTGTCGGCATCGCCAGCCACCATTTTGCCCATCACCGGCAGCGCCTTGAAGGAATAGAAGTCATAGAAGGGCGACAGCGGTTTCCACACTTTGGAAAACTCCAGCACCATCAGCTTGCCGCCCGGCTTGAGCACGCGGCACATTTCCTTCAGTGCGGCGTCTTTGTGGGTCATGTTGCGCAGGCCAAAGGCCACCGACACGGCGTCGAAATAATTGTCCGGAAACGGCAGTTTTTCGGCATCGGCCAGCGAAACCGGCAGGATCAGGCCTTCGTCCAGCAGGCGGTCGCGGCCCACGGTCAGCATGGAGCTGTTGATGTCGGTCAGCCACACTTCGCCCTTCTTGCCCACGCGCTTGCTCCAGCCGCGTGCCAGGTCGCCAGTGCCACCGGCGATGTCCAGCACCTTGTCGCCGGGCTTGACGCCGGAGGTGGTGAGGGTGAAATGCTTCCACACGCGATGCAGGCCACCGGACATCAGGTCGTTCATCACGTCGTACTTCTTGGCGACAGAGTGGAAAACCTCAGCTACCTTGCCGGCCTTTTCACTCTCGGCCACCGTTTTGAAGCCAAAATGCGTATCTTGATCCATATTCACTCCCTGCTCGCGCCTGCGGCGGCGAGGCGATTCAAATAATCCTGCCAGTACGCGGTCTGCTGCATACCCAGCTCGTAAAGGTAAGACCAGCTATAAAGGCCACTATCATGGCCGTCATCAAAGGTGATTTTCAGGGCGTAATGGCCTACCGGCTCCAGCGCGGTAATCGCCACCTGCCGCTTGCCCACCTGCAATACCTCCTGCCCGGCACCATGGCCACGCACTTCGGCAGAGGGCGAATACACGCGCAAATATTCGGCCGGCAGCTGAAAACGGGCACCGTCTTCATAGCTGATCTCCAGCGTGCGGGACACTGCATGCAAGGTAATTTCCTGCACCTGCGGGCTATCGGGAGTCATTCCTGCCATGTCTGCCTCTTCAAATGAGAAAGGGCATCAGCCCTGTTCGTCCTTGCGCTCCAGCAGCATGGCATCGCCATAGCTGAAGAAACGGTATTCATGTTGCACCGCATGCGCATAAGCGGCGCGCATTTCCGTATAGCCGGCAAAGGCCGACACCAGCATCAGCAGTGTCGATTTAGGCAGGTGGAAATTGGTCAGCAGGCGGTCCACCACGCGGAAGCGATAACCCGGCGTGATAAAGATGTCGGTTTCACCCCGCCCAGCCACCAGCTCACCGCTACGGGCGGCGGATTCCAGCGCGCGCATGCTGGTGGTGCCAACGGCCAGCACCTTGCTGCCACGGGCATGGGCGGCCTGGATCAGATCATAAGTACGTTGCGGCACATCGTAGATTTCGCTGTGCATCTTGTGATCGGCAATATTATCCACCCGCACCGGCTGGAAAGTGCCCGCGCCCACATGCAGGGTGACATAGGCCAGTTCCACGCCTTTGGACTGCAGGATATCCAGCATGTCTTCGGTAAAGTGCAGACCGGCAGTCGGTGCCGCTACCGCGCCTTTTTCGCGCGCATACACGGTTTGGTAGCGCTCGTCGTCTTCACCCTCTGCCGTTCTCTCTATATAGGGAGGCAGCGGCAGCTTGCCGGAGGCCTCCAGAATGTCGAACAGATTGTCCTCGGCCAGAAAGCGCAGCTTGAACAGCTCGCCCTCACGCCCCAGCATTTCGGCTTCCCAGCGCTCGGCAAAAATCAGCCGGGTACCGGGCTTGGGCGACTTGGAGGAACGGACATGGGCCAGCGCGGTGTGTTCGTCCAGCACGCGTTCGATCAAGGCTTCAATCTTGCCGCCGCTGGCCTTTTCACCAAACAGTCTGGCCTTGATCACGCGGGTATCGTTGAACACCATCACGTCGCCGGGGGCCAGCAGGCTGGCAATATCGGCAAACTGGCCATCCGTGAGGCTGGTGCCGGCAACGTGCAGCAAACGGCTGGCACCACGCACGGCGGGCGGGTGCTGGGCAATCAGGTGATCGGGCAGGTGGTAATCAAAATCAGACAGCAGCATGGTGTGAAGCTCGAATCAAAACCGGCAAATTATACCTGCGACCGCAGGCACCGGCACGGACTTGTTCGGAATTGCGCAGAATTTGAGCTTGATCAAGGGCCAGTAGCAAGAAACTGTAAAAAATTTGCCACCGTTTAAAATGCGGTTCACTGTAGTGCATTCGCTCGAAATGGCGGGCTTTCCAGGTAAATAAACTGGCCTGAACAAAAATCAAACAACCGTTTGAAATACTGGAAAAGCTAGACATCGTGTCGCCATTTGCGGCAAACTCGCGCCCATGTTGAACTCAGGAGCAAAGCTTTGACCGGAAAAATCCTTGTGCTGCACGGCCCCAATCTCAATCTGCTTGGAACACGGGAACCACAGCATTATGGCCGGGATACGCTAGCCTCCATCAACCAGCGCCTGACCGAGCAGGCCAATGCCGCCGGTTTCGAGCTAGAGGCGTTGCAAAGCAACGCCGAACACCTCTTGATTGAGCGCGTTCATGCCTGCATGACAGACGGAACGTCGTTCATCATCATCAATCCAGCGGCCTTTACCCACACCAGCGTTGCCCTGCGCGATGCCATTTCGGGGGTGAAGGTGCCATTCATAGAAGTTCACCTGTCCAACGTCCACGCCCGCGAACCCTTCCGCCAGCATTCGTATTTTTCGGATCTGGCAGTCGGCGTGATTTGCGGCCTGGGTGCCCAGGGCTATGAACTGGCACTTGCGCACGCCATCCGGCGTCTGTCCGCGCAAGCCTGAGCATAATAAAGTACATCCCATCCGAAGGATTACCATGGATCTGCGTAAACTGAAGAAACTGATCGATCTCGTCGAAGAATCCGGCATTGCCGAACTCGAAGTGACCGAAGGGGAAGAAAAAGTCCGCATCACCCGCGTATCGGCCAACGCCCAGATTGCCTACGCCCAACCGATGATGCAGATGCCGATGCAACCGCAAATGGCCGCACCGGCAGCCGCTGCCCCGGTCGCCGCAGAAGCCCCGGCCGCCGCCAACAACGCCAATGCACTGAAGTCGCCGATGGTTGGCACTTTCTACCGCTCCGCCAGCCCGGGTTCCAAGCCCTTCGTGGAAGTAGGCCAGAGCGTGAATGCCGGTGATACCCTGTGCATCATCGAAGCCATGAAGCTGATGAACGAGATTGAAGCCGACCGTTCCGGCGTGGTGAAGGCCGTACTGGCCGAAGACGGCCAGCCGGTTGAATACGGCGAGCCGCTGTTCATCATCGAGTAATTCTCTCTGCCTCGCTAATAGACGCCAGAGATGACAGGGGCACGACAATGCGTCGCTGCCCCTGTCGTTTGACGCGCCACCCAACGGACGTCCCTACCATGTTTGAAAAAATCCTGATTGCAAACCGCGGCGAAATCGCCCTGCGCATCCAGCGTGCCTGCCGCGAAATGGGCATCAAGACCGTGGTCGTGCATTCCGAAGCCGACCGTGAAGCCAAATACGTCAAGCTGGCCGACGAATCGGTCTGCATTGGCCCTGCTCCGTCGGTCAAGAGCTACCTGAACGTACCGGCGCTGATTGCCGCTGCCGAAGTGACCGATGCTCAGGCCATCCACCCGGGTTACGGTTTTCTGTCGGAAAATGCTGACTTCGCCGAGCGCGTGGAACAGTCCGGCTTTGTCTTCATTGGCCCGCGCCCGGACACCATCCGCCTGATGGGCGACAAGGTATCCGCCAAGGACGCCATGATTGCTGCCGGTGTACCCTGCGTACCCGGTTCCGCCGGTGCGCTGCCGGATGATCCGGCCGAAATCGTCAAGATTGCCAAGAAGATTGGCTTCCCGGTCATCATCAAGGCTGCTGGCGGTGGCGGTGGTCGCGGCATGCGCGTGGTACATACCGAAGGCGCACTGATCAATTCGGTACAGATGACCCGTACCGAAGCTGGTGCAGCATTTGGCAACCCGACTGTCTACATGGAGAAATACCTGCAGCAGCCGCGCCATATCGAAATCCAGATCCTGGCCGACGAATACGGCAATGCCATCTATCTGGGCGAGCGTGATTGCTCCATGCAGCGTCGTCACCAGAAAATCATTGAAGAAGCACCGGCACCGGGCATTACCGACGAGCAGCGTCAGCGCATTGGCACTGCCTGCGCCGAAGCGTGCAGCCGCATTGGCTACCGTGGGGCCGGTACTTTTGAATTCCTGTTCGAAAACGGCGAGTTCTACTTCATCGAAATGAACACCCGTGTACAAGTTGAACACCCGGTGACGGAAATGATCACCGGCGTGGACATCGTGCAGGAACAAATCCGCATTGCTGCCGGCGAAAAGCTGCGCTACAAGCAAAGCGACATCGTGCTGCGTGGCCATGCCATGGAATGCCGTATCAATGCCGAAGATCCTTTCACCTTCGTTCCCTCCCCGGGCAAGATTGAAAGCTATCACCCGGCAGGCGGTCCTGGCATCCGTATCGATTCGCACATCTATCAGGGCTATACCGTGCCGTCGCATTACGATTCCATGGTAGGCAAGCTGATTTCCTACGGTGACACCCGCGATCAGGCCATGGCCCGCATGCGCGTGGCCCTGTCGGAAATCTCCATTTCGGGCATCAAGACCAATATCCCGCTGCATCAGGAATTGTTCATGGATGCCGCCTTCCAGCGTGGCAGCACCAGCATTCACTACCTGGAAGAACGCCTGTCGCAGATGAAAAAGGGAGACGCATAATGGCCTGGCTGCAAGCCACCATCGATACCGATTCGGCGGTGGCCGAACGCCTGGCCGATGCCCTGATGGACGCCGGTGCGCTGTCTACCGCCATTGAAGATGCGCTGGCCGGCACCGAGCTGGAACAGCCCATCTTTGGCGAGCCCGGCATGCCGGTGGACCAATTGTGGAACCATAGCCGCATCATCACCCTGTTTGCCGAAGATGCCGACGTGGCCCTGCTGATTGCCGCTGCCTGCAATGCCTGCAAGCTGGGCATGCCGGCCTACAAGACCGAGCGCGTAGAAGAGCAGGACTGGGTGCGACTTACCCAATCCCAGTTCGACCCTATCCGCATCTCGGACCGGCTGTGGATCACCCCGACCTGGCACGATGCTCCGGCCCCCGATGCGGTCAACCTGCAACTTGATCCGGGCCTGGCATTCGGCACCGGCAGCCATCCCACCACGCGGCTGTGCCTGCAGTGGCTGGATGCGCATATTGCCGGCGGCGAAAGCGTGCTCGACTACGGCTGCGGCTCCGGCATTCTGGCCATTGCCGCGCTCAAGCTGGGTGCAGGCAGTGCCGTGGGGGTGGATATTGATGCACAGGCCGTGCGCTCCAGCCGCGACAATGCCGACCAGAACAACGTGACCGCCACTTTCTGCCTGCCGGACGCCAATCCGGCTGCCCAGTACGACGTGGTATTGGCCAACATCCTGGCCAACCCCTTGCGCATGCTGGGCCAGCTGCTGGCCAGCCATGTCAAAACCGGTGGTAAGATCGTGCTATCCGGCATTCTTGCCGAACAAGCCGACGAACTGTCTGCGATCTACGCGCAGTGGTTTACCATGGACACTCCGGTGTTTGATGAAGGCTGGACCCGACTGACAGGAACCCGACGCCCAAGCGTATGAGCTATACGACACAGTGCCCCAGTTGCCAGACCCGTTTCAAGGTTAACGACAAGCAGCTATCTGCCGCCAACGGACTTGTCCGCTGCGGGCGCTGTTCGCATGTTTTCAACGCCACCGAGCATTTTGTCAGCCCGGAAGCCATTACGCCGCCGCCAATCCCGGCTCCGGCTCCGGCTGCTATTGCGCAGCCCGCACCCCCTCCGGCCCCGGCCAGTCCGCCACCGGCCGCCGACCCGATGGACGATTTCGAGCTGGAACTGCCGGATTTCGATCCCCACATAGCAGCCAGCGAGAGCCCCGCCGACAGTTTCAGCCTGGATATCGCGACACCCGATATCACACCAGAAACCACTGCGACAGATACCAGCAGCGAAGCGGAAGAATTCCAGCGCGCACTGGCTGAAGCATTGAAAACGCGTAACAGCACGCCACCGGCAACCGCTGCCTATGGCAATGCACTGGATGAAAACGAAGAAGCCCCGGATCTGCCCGATGTCTTCGGCAAACCGCGCCGCACCGCTGAAACTGCTGATCGTGACGAAGTCACCCCAGCCCCAGCCGCGCCGGAAGCCATCTTTACCCGGCCGCAACCACCAGCGGAGCAGATTGCGCCTGAGTTTTCTGTAGACACTGCCGATCAGGAAGCCAAGCCACGCAAACCCTTGCTGACCGTGATCATGGCCTTGCTGGCCATCATCGCCGGCATAGTGCTGGCTGGTCAGCTCGTCTATTTGAACCGCACACGCATTGCAGCTGAAGTACCGGAATCCCGTCCGGCACTGGAAGCTTTCTGCGGTATTGTCGGTTGCAAGGTTCCCTGGCCCAGCGATATCAGCCAGGTTCGCACCGAATGGTCCGAGCTGGCCTTCGTCCCCGAACATGCCAATCTGATCCAGCTATCCGCCACCCTGAAGAACCATGCCGCTTTCGCGCAGAGCTACCCGATGCTGGAAGTCTCGCTGAAGGATGCCGATGACCAGGTGCTGATCCGCAAGGTGTTTTCACCCAAGGAATACCTGAAGGCCGATGACCTCAAATTGCAGCGTTTCAATGCCAACAGCGAGGTGAAGATCACCATGCGGCTGGACATCGGCAAAGTGCGCGCCATGGGCTACAGCCTGTACTGGTTCTATCCCTAACCAACCCGGCGTGAAAAAAGCGGCCTTAGCCGCTTTTTTTGCGCCCTTGATCAAGAAATCCCGGATTCTGCCTTGTATTTACCCACATGCTGTCCACCATGAAAGGATAAGGAGGCAGCATGAACGATTTCACATTGCTCTATGGTGATGACACCATCCCGGTTGCAGGCACATTCCCTCAGACCGGACAACACCTGCCCAGCTTCATGCTGGTGGACGATCACAAACGCGACGTGGCACTGGAGGCTTTTGGTGGTAATCCGAAAGTCATCATTACCTTGCTATCGGTTGACGAGAACGAGCACGGCGGCATGGCACTGCTACAGGACACCCGGCGTTTTCTGGAGGCCTGGCCGGAACTGTCGGTGATTGTCATCAGCGTGGACTCCCCATCCTCCCTGCTGCGCTGCCGACACGAACACGGTCTGCCCGGGGTAACCTTGCTCTCCACGTTGCGTGGCCGGGATTTCCACAAACAGTATGGCGTTCTGGCCATGGGCTATCCGCTAAGCGGCTATACCGTACCGTCCATCCTGATTGCCGATGGCGATAACCTCATTCATTATGCTGAACGCCTGCACAACAGCAGCGGGCGCTTCAACCAGCACGCGATTAGCGCATTGCTGGCTGCGGAAAGTGCGCCGGATACCACGCCAGCCACGCCGGATGATTGACGCGATTGCCTAGCAGTTGAGATTTACATCATACCGGGGCTGCAATGACCAATTGCAGCCCCGGAAGTTTCCTTAAATTAAACACTATAAGTAAACAAATGATTAAATAAAGTGATATTTATTGAAAAATAAATGGTCAATATACTGAACCCAAGCTGTAGAACACAGCAGTCCCCACACTCAGTAAGGAATACAGTATGAAAACCCTGACCATTGCCCTGATTAGCCTGATCACCAGCACCGCAGCATTTGCCCATGATGTAGACAACAACCCGCCGGCAGCTGCCACAGTCAACGCCTGGCAGGCCGAGCAACAAGCCATCAAGAATGACTTTGCCAAGCTGCCGGCTGCCGAACAGCAGCGCATCCAGAAAATCAATGCCTACTGGGATGCACAGAGCCTGCGTGAAAACCAGCGCACGCACTGATCCTGTACGGGACAGACCGCTAGCAACAACTGGCGGCATGAAAAAAGCCTCCAAGTGGAGGCTTTTTTCCGTGATGGCGGCACCGCATCATTCAAGCACGCCACCACCTTCGGATTTGGGTGCTCGACTGAGCAGGCCCTCCACCACGCGGTGGGGTTCATTTCCTTGGTACAGCAGCCCGCATACCGCAGCGGTAATGGGCATTTCCACCTCCAGCCGCTCCGCCATGGTTAATACCTCGCGGGCAGTGCTTACCCCCTCGGCAACATGGCCCAGCTCAGCCAGGATGACATCCAGTGTTTTGCCTTCGGCCAGCTTCAGGCCCACCTGACGGTTACGCGACAGGGCGCCGGTGCAGGTCAGGATCAGGTCTCCCATACCGGCCAGGCCCATCATGGTGTGCTGGCTGGCACCCAGCGCGCTGGCCAGGCGGGTGATTTCCGCCAGACCACGGGTAATCAACGCAGCCCGGGCATTCATACCAAAGCCCAGGCCATCGGCCACGCCGGTGGCAATGGCCATGACATTCTTGACGGCGCCACCGACTTCCACGCCCACCAGGTCATCATTGGCATACAGGCGCAGCAAGGGGCTGTGCAGTTCGCGCGCGATACGGCGGGCAAACTCGCCATCATCGGCCGCAATGGTAACGGCAGCGGGCAGGCCTTCAGCCACCTCGCGGGCAAAACTTGGGCCGGAAAGCACGCCGCAGGGATGGTCGACCGGCAGTTCCTCGGCCACCACCTGGTGTGGCAGCAGGCTGGAACCGGCTTCAAAGCCCTTGCAGGCCCACAGGATGGGCGGCAACTCCGAAGACAGCGCCGTCAGCGCCCGCAGTGTAGGGCGCAGGCCTGCGATGGGCGTGACGATAAGAATCAGTTCAGCACCCTGAATGGCACGTGGCAATTCTGCTGTCAGGGTGATGGAATCGGGAAAGGGGCAATCCGGCAAATAGCGACGGTTTACCCGTTCGGCAGCCAGCTCGGCCATCTGTGCGGCATCCCTGCCCCACAAGCTGACAGCATGATGGCGGGCAAAGGCCAACGCCAGCGCACTACCCCAGGCACCGCTCCCCAGTATGGCCAGTTTCATGGTTTACAAACCCCACAGGTCGCTGATGCGGGCATAGCCAGCACTGCCGTCGCGATGTTTGATCCGCACCCAGCCGTCTTTTGGCGCTTCCAGCCATTGCAGCACGCCGTCGCGAGCCACCGAGAATAGCGGCTTGCCATCAGCGGACGGGCTGTCGCGCACCACGGCTTGATCGGCAGTTACCAGCAGCCAGCGCTGGCCGGAAAGTGCCGCCAGCGGAATCCAGGCGATAGCGCCGGTGGCGTCGCGCACACGCGACCACTCCTTCTGGCTGGACAGCACTTCAACCGGGTAATAACGGCTGACGACGAACAGCTTTTTGGCACTCAGCGCGGGCGCCTCGTACAGCGCCACGCCGGTTTCCTTGACCGAACGGAACTCCAGTGCCTGTGCCGGCAGGGACATCAACCCGGCCAGTATGGCGGTGACAGTGACGAGGCGGCGCAGCATCAGGCGTTGCCGGCTTCGGCTTGCTGGGCACGCTGCTGCATGTACAGCGCCTCAAAGTTGATCGGCGACAGCAGTACCGGCGGGAAGCCAGCGCGGTTCACCAGATTGGAAACGGTTTCGCGGGCATACGGGAACAGAATGTTCGGGCAGGCAACGCCCAGAATGGGTTCGATATCGTCAGTCGGTACGTTTTCGATGCGGAAGATGCCGGCTTCGGTTACTTCGCACAGGAACATGGTTTTTTCCGGCAGCTTGGCGGTAACGGTTACGGTGAGGGCAACTTCGAAGAAACCGTCGTCAATCTGCTTGCCTTCGCTGGCCAGCTGCATGTCGATTTCCGGCTGGGCGGCTTCCAGATAAACCTGGGGAGCATTCGGCACTTCCAGGGACAGATCTTTTACATAGATTTTTTCGATGGAAAATACCGGTTGCAGCTCTTGTTGTTCGCTCATGTCTTGTCTCGCACTTGGCCGTCAGACAACGGCCGGTTGGTCAGGAAATCAAGCACGCATCATCGCATGAAAGCACGGCGTGCTGCCAGTGGGGGGCAAGCGGATTAACCGCCTTGCCGGACGGGGCTTGATGCCGGTCAATCGGCCAGCAGCACTTCCAGCTTGCCGGCTTGGTTTAGCGCCACCAGATCGTCGCAACCACCCACATGGGTGTCGCCGATATAAATTTGCGGCACGGTGCGGCGGCCGGTGCTGCTCATCATCCGGTCGCGGGCTTCCGGGTCCAGATCGATGCGGACTTCCTCGATATCGCTCACGCCCTTGCTGGCCAGCAATTGCTTGGCGCGGATGCAGTAAGGGCAGACTGCCGTGGTGTACATGGTGACGTGTTTCATGAAAAGCCTGTTGATGCGTGGTGGGTTCAGGGTTGCATTATAGCGTCTGGCACTGGTAGCGCGCTGACCTCTGGCGCACTGCGGTCAAAGCGGTGGATGAGATCGGCAACAATGCCGTCCAGCGCCGGCCCCATCGCGAGTGCGCGCGGGCTGTTGACGATGGCCACAATGGCCAGGCGACGGCCATCGGCAGCCTGCCAGTAGCCTGCCAGTGCCTTCACATCCTTCAGCGTGCCGGTTTTCATGCGCAAACGCGGGCCGGTACTGGCAAAGCGGCGCTTGAGCGTGCCGTCTTCGCTGGCCAGTGGCAGGGTGGCCAGCAACTCGTTGCCATAGGGACCACGGGCGGCGTTAAGCAATACCTGTCCGAGCAAGCGGGCAGATACCCGTTCGCGCCGGGACAGTCCGCAGCCGTTTTCCAGCACCAGCGCTTCGTCGGAGATATGCTGCTCGGCCAGCAGGCGGCGCACTGCATGCTGCGCATCAGCCGGGGTATCGCCACTGCTGCCATCTTCCCGCCCCAGGGTCAGGTATACCGTGCGGGCCATGGTGTTGTTGCTGTACTTGTTGATGTCATTGAGCGCCACGGTCAGCGGTTCTGACTGGTATTGCGCCAGCGTACGCGCACCGGCGGGTGCGCTGCCAAGCGCCATGCCCTGCGGGCCGCTGCCACCCAGCTCAGCCCACAGCGCAGCGAAGCTTTGCGCGGCAAAATCGTTCTGCTCCAGCACGTTTACATAAGCCTGGCTGCCATCACAGGCGGCGGGCAACTTGCCACTGACTTCAACCTGGCTGCCCTGCTGGCCGATGCGTACCCACTGGCGTACATCCGGGCAGGCTGCCGTCGCGCTGCCGCCATTCTCCAGCCGGGCTTGCAGATGAACCCCAGCCAGGGGGGGATCCAGCACCACGCGCGGCCCGTTGTCATCATTGAAAAAGCGTAGCCAGGCCACTTTCAGGCCGGTAAGGTGGGTATCAGGCTCCACGGTAAAAGATTTGCCTTCATCGCCGCCAAAATGATCCGCCGTGCCGATGCTGCTGAAACCGCTCTTGTCCAGCAGCAGGCGGCCGGTAATCTGCCGTATGCCGCGCAGACGCAAGTCATGCAGCAGGGTTTGCAGATTGGCCATGCCAAAACGCGGGTCTCCAGCCCCTACCCATACCAGATCGCCCTTGAGGACGCCGTTTTCCACCGGGGCAGCCGATACCAGCCGGGTCGTCCAGCGATAGCCCGGTTTGAGCCGATTAAGTGCAGTCCAGCTGGTGATCAGTTTCATGGTGGAAGCGGGGTTGACTGCAGCATCCGCGCGCAGGCTGGCCAGCTCGCTGCCGCCCTCCACCGCTGCGGCCCAGATGGCCACTTCGTCCGGCCGCAAGCCATGCAGATCCAGCGCCAGAACAGGAAGGGAAACCACACTCAGACAACAGGCAATCCATGCAGCAACAGACTTCATTACATCTCCTGGGGGTCAACATCCAGCGACCAGCGTAATCCACGCCCATGCTGGCGGGCTTCCGCATCCAGCAAGGGGGGTAATTGATCAAGAAAGCGGTGCAGCACCTGACGGTTTGGCGATTCCAACACCAGCTGTGCGCGTTCACGGTTGGCCAGTCGCACCATCAGGGCCGGGGCTGGTCCTGAAATCAACACACCAGCGGCCAGTTGCTGTACCTGGCTGCGCACCTGCGTGAGAAAGGCAGTGGCCTGCGCCAGTTCGCTGGCATCGGCCCGCAGCAGGGCCTGATGAACCGACGGGGGGAAGGCCGCCATACGGCGCTCCTGCAGCAAACTGGCAGCAAAGCCGTCAAAATTATGCGCCACCAGTGCCTGATACAGCGGATGATCCGCCCATTGCGTCTGCACCAGCACCTCACCCGGTGCATCGGCCCGGCCTGCACGTCCGGCTACCTGGTTGAGCTGGGCGAACAAGCGCTCGGAAGCGCGAAAATCGGCGGAATACAAACCGCCATCGGAATTCAGCACCGTCACCAGCGACAGGGTGCCAAAGTCGTGGCCCTTGGCCAGCATCTGGGTGCCGACCAGCATGTCGACCTCTCCGGCATGCACCTTGCGATAGATTTCATCCCATGCTTGCTTGCGCTGGGTGGTATCGCGGTCGATACGCAGGATGCGCGCACTGGGAAACAGCCGGCCCAGTGCCGATTCCAACCGCTGCGTGCCCTCGCCCAGCGGCTTGATGTCCGGTGCGCCGCAATCGGGGCAGGCATGCGGCACGGGTTGTTCCCAACCGCAATGGTGGCAGCGCAGTTTGCGCTCCAGCAGGTGCAACACCAGCCGGGTGGAGCAGCGCGGACAGCCGCTGGTCCAGCCACAATCGGTACAGGCCAGCACCGGGGCGAAACCACGACGATTGATGAACACCAGGCTCATCTCCCGGCGTTCCAGTCGAGCCGACAGGGCCTTGATCACCGGCTCGGACAAGCCTTCGGTCAGTTTGGCGCGACGGGTATCAACCAGCCGCACCGTGGGCAGGCGTGCCGCGCCATGCGCACGCTGGCTTAGCTTGAGCTGGCGATAGCGTCCGGCTTCCACATTGGCCACGGTTTCCAGACTGGGCGTGGCACTGCCCAGGATGATGGGAATCCCTGCCTGCCGTGCACGCCAGATGGCCAGATCACGGGCGTGGTAGCGCAAGCCATCCTGCTGCTTGAACGAGCCGTCATGCTCCTCGTCCACCACAATCAACCCCAGCCGTGGCATGGGCGTAAACACCGATAACCGGGTACCGATGACAATATCCGCCCGGCCCTGCCAGGCATCCAGCCAGTTGCGCAGGCGCTCGCCATCGGCTAGCTGGCTGTGCTGCACGGCAATCCGGGTAGCGGGAAAGCGCTGGATAAAGCGTTCCACCAACTGCGGGGTAAGGTTGATTTCCGGCACCAGCACCAGCACCTGCTGGCGGGCAGCCAGACTTTGCGCAATACGCTGCAGATAGACTTCGGTTTTGCCGCTGCCGGTAATGCCATGCAAAAGCCAGCTCTGGAAACAAGATGGCTGGACAGTAAGTGCAGTCAGTGCAGCCTGTTGTTCCTCATTCAGTGCGGGTGCCGCACCAAGCTGCAAGGGCTGGATTTCCGGGCTCACCCGTCGGATACGCTCTTCCGCCAGCCAGTCGGCCAGAATCTTGCCCGCCTGCGGTGTGACTTGCCGCGCCTGCGCCTGTGTCAGCGGCCCATCGCCCAATGCCTGCCACAAGGCCAGCCGGGCGCGCTGCCGGGCAGGCGGCGGCTCGGCCTCACCAAACGCGGTCAGGGCAAAGGGGCGTTCATCGACAGCCACGATATCGCGTGCGTCCCGCAAGCCGGTAGGCAGTGCGGTAAACAGGGTTTGTCCCAGCGGAAAGTGATAGTAGGCCGCAGCAAATTCCACCATGGCCAGAAAATCTGCCGGCAAGGGCGGCAGACTATCAAAAACCTGTGCCACTTGTTTGAGCTGTGCGTCCGACAAACCCTCTGGGGGTATGCCAGTGACAACCACGCCACACAGCTGCCGATTGCCAAAGGGAACCGCCACCCGTGAACCGGGTATGACATCAAAATGAGACAGGTAGGTAAATGCGCCAAACAGGGGCAGATCGACCACCACCTGAACTCTCTGAGAACCCACGGTAAATATTCCCTTTACACCAAACCCAATTCTGACAAGGCTTTGCGCCACCTATGCACAGAAGCTGTGGATATCTTTGTGCACAACTTGCCATCCCGGCATGGAAAGGCCATTAAATCAGCATTTCCATTAGATTGCACAAAAATTAATCAGAATTATTTTTCCTTTAATTTCAACAAGTTACCATCAATGCACTAATTTTGCCCACTGGGCTTGACAAGCAGAAGATGAGGAGGTTCCCAGTGTGAATAACTCTGAGAACACCAGTCACTACTGCTGTCAACACCCACTTTGACAGTAGGGTGCATTTCTTTGGCCACTCCTGCAGAAGCACGCCCATGGCAGCACAATACCCCACCCCATCGTTCAGGGAATTCTGGGAAAAATCAGACTGCAACGGTAAATAAATTTGAAATAAGACAGGAAAGCGCTGTTTTAATGTTGCAAATGACAAACAGACCGGGCGATGTCCACCCGGTCTGCCTGATTGACTTACTGATGATACTGACGGGACAGACGGTGTACAGCTTCAACCAGTGCGGCGGCGTGGGCCGGATCGGCATGCTGGGAAATACCATGGCCCAGATTGAAGACATGCCCGGATCCCTTGCCATAGGCAGCCAGGATGCGACCGGCCTCGGCTTCGATGGCGGCCGGGGAGCCAAACAATGCGTTCGGGTCGAAATTGCCTTGCAGGGCCACTTGCTCACCCACACGGGCACGGGCCAGGCCAATATCTGTGGTCCAGTCCAGCCCCACACAATCAGCCCCGATGGCAGCGATGTCTTCCAGCCACTGCCCACCATTCTTGGTGAACACGATGACTGGCACGCGGCGGCCGTCGGCTTCGCGCTTGAGGCCAGCCACGATACGCTGCATATAGGCCAGTGAGAATTCCTGGTAGGCCGCATGGCTGAGCGCACCGCCCCAGGTATCGAAGATCTGCACCGCTTGGGCACCGGCATCGATCTGCGCATTCAGGTAGTCGGTTACGGTCTGGGCATTGACCGCCAGAATGTGGTGCAGCAATTCAGGGCGGCTGTACAGCATGGCCTTGACGTGGCGGAAGTCATCCGAGCCGCCACCTTCGATCATGTAGCAGGCCAGGGTGAACGGGCTGCCGGAAAAGCCGATCAACGGTACGCGGCCATCCAGCGCCTTGCGGATGCTGGATACGGCATCGAATACGTATTGCAGTTTGTCCAGCGCCGGTACGCTGAGGGCGCGGATGGCAGCTTCATCACGTAGCGGACGTTCAAACTTGGGGCCTTCCCCCTCGGCAAAGTACAGGCCCAGGCCCATGGCGTCCGGCACGGTGAGGATGTCGGAAAACAGGATGGCGGCATCCAGCGGAAAACGCTCCAGCGGCTGCAGGGTGACTTCAGTGGCAAAGTCAGGGCTGGTGCACAGGCCCATGAAGCTGCCGGCACGCGCACGGGTGGCACGGTATTCCGGCAGATAGCGACCGGCCTGGCGCATCATCCAGATGGGGGTGTATTCAACCGGCTCCTTCAGGAGCGCACGCAGGAAGGTGTCATTCTTGAGCTGGGTCATGTCGGTATCGGCTTGCTAGCCTGGGATAATGAAAGTCAGCCGGCATTATACCCATCCCTGCCTTGCGCAGGGGTATTACCGGCAGACTGGTTGCCGGCAACGCTCGCCATTGTCCGGCACACAGCTGCCGGACAAAACCACCATCCCAGGATAAGCCTGCTGCCGCAAAATGCTGTGGCAGTGTCTGCCAGCCCAGCTGGGGCCAGCGCTGGTGCACGCCACGCAGATGGCTGTTGAGCAGGCACAGGCCAAGCCAGCGCGGCACCGCCAGATTGGCCGCCTGTTGCGCACAACCCAGCGGCTGTCCGGCAAAGCAGACATGGTCGGTCAGTGAAATCAGCATGGCGCGCAGCCACAAGGCCAGCCACAACATCCAGTGGTGCTGGCCGTACACCAGCAAGGACAAACCGGGCAGCAGACAGGCCAGCAGGGCATCCATCCGCGCCAATTGCAATTGACCGCTGGCCTGCATGCGGCGACACAAACGTGGCCACAACGGAACCCGCCGTGCCAGCCAGTGCCAACGGGCGGCAGACGGGTAACACAGCAATAGCAGGCTACCCGCCCAGGCCAGCAGATATGCCCCGCCACACAGGCGCAGGCACAGCAGCAACTGTCGGCGGCGCACAGGCTCCACGCCTGGCTCATACACCTCCACCCGGCACTGCGCAGTACGGCTGTAACGGTGATGCAGCTGATGCGCCTGGCGCCAGACATCAAAGGGCAAGCCCAGGCTGATAGCCAGCAGACGACCAGCCAGGCGGTTATAGCGCCGTGTGGGCAGCAAGCGGCCATGGGCCGCTTCGTGCAATAGCTGCCAACGCAGCGGAATGAGCAACAGCGCGGCCAGCAGCAACAGGCCATAAGCCGGGTGCAGCCAGGCCATGGCCAGCGGCACTGCCACCAGCTCCACCAGCCACAGCCGCATGGCCAGCAGCAACAGCAACAGATTCATGCGCAAGGGAATACGGGGAATGGGCATCAGCGCTCCGGCAACCGGGTTCGCACCCAGTCTGCGGCTTTTGCATGAAACGCAGATGACGTCGCCAGTCAACCCCGCCCCATCAAAGCCAGCCGCTCAGCCCCAATAATGCGCCACCGCCCAGCAGCCACAGCGGATTCAGCCGCGTACGCCATGCCAGCAGGGTGGATGCCGCACACAGCAACCAGCCACTTACATGCTGATTAGCCGCCTCGCTCATCAGCAGGGCGCTGCCGGCTACCAGACCGATGGTCAGCGGTGCCAGCCCGCGCTCGATGGCCCGCCGCCAGGGTGAAGCGTGAAAGCGCTGCCACAGCCGCGCCACGTAATAACACAGCAGGGAAGATGGCCCGCACATGCCCACGGTAGCCACCAGCGCCCCGGCCAGCCCGGCCACCTTCCAGCCGATCAGGCTAACCACCAGCACATTAGGCCCCGGAGCGGCCTGGGCAATGGCAAATAGTGCGGCAAACTCCTGCCCTGTCATCCAGTGGTGGCTTTCCACCACGTAATAATGCATTTCCGGAATCAGGGTGATCGCGCCCCCCACTGCCATCAGGGAGAACAGGGAAAAACTGGCTAGCAAGGACAGCAGGATCAGCATGACCTTGCTCCTTGTTGCTGGCGACGGTACGCCAGCCAGATGGAGATGGGCCCCAGCACCAACAGCACCGGCAATAATGGCCAGCGCAGCACGCCGACGGCAATGAAGGTAAGCAGGGCCGTCAGCAGGGCCTGCGCGTGATGCTCGATTTTCTCTCCCATCCGCAACACCATGGCCAGCAACAGGCCAGCCGCCGTGGAAGCCAGACCATGCAGCGTGCCCTGCACATCCGGCAGGCTCTGGTAATGGTCGTACAGCACCGCCATGCTCAGTACAATGACCAGCGGTGCCAGCATCAGGCCGGCCACCGCCAGCCAGGCACCGGCCACGCCATGAAAACGTGAGCCGATCGCGATGGACATATTCACGATATTGGGGCCGGGCAATATCTGCCCCAGGCCCAGCAGCTCGGTAAATTCTTCTTCGCTCAGCCAGCGGCGCTGCTGAACCAGCATGCGATGCGCCAGCGGCAGCACGCCACCAAAACCGCTGAGTCCTATGCTGAAAAAGCCCAGGAACAACTGACGGCGACTTGGAATGATCAGGGATGAAGTCATGCTGCAAGCCTAGCCCGCTCAGGCCGAATCAACAAACGAGTTTTTATGGCTTTCTATGTGAGCTTAACTCACCAATATGAATCGTCGACTCCCCCCGCTCAATGCACTGAAAGCCTTTGAATCCGCTGCCCGCCACGGTAGTTTCAGCGCTGCTGCCGAAGCCCTGTATGTGACGCACGGTGCCATCAGCCGCCAAATCCAGCAATTGGAAGACTGGTTGGGTGTGGCATTGTTTGAACGCCATGGCCGCCGGGTACGCCTGTCTGTAGCCGGACAATCCTATCTCCCGGCCATACAGGCTGCGCTGGATGGTATTGCCGGTGCTACGGAAAAGCTGATTGCACGCAAGCAGGGGCGACGGCTCAACATCAATGTCACCCCCACCCTGGCCATGCACTGGCTGCTGCCCAGGCTCACCCGTTTTCAGCTGCGCTATCCGGGGGTGGAACTGCGACTGGCGACATCAGATGCCAGCATCAACAACCAGAATGCTGACTTCGATATCGCCATCCGGCGTGGTAAGGACCACTGGCATGGCTTTGTCTCCCATGCCTTTCTCACCGAGCGGGAAATTCCAGTGTGCAGCCCGGCCCTGCTGCTGCGGCAGCCCATCCGGCAAGCATCCGACCTGACCGCCCACACCCTTCTGCATGCAGAAACCCGGCCAGTGGCCTGGTCGCGCTGGCTGGCAGCCGCCGGTGTACCCGGCCTGCAATCGGCGGCAGACCAGCATTTTGATCATTACTATCTGGCACTGCAGGCGGCAGTCGACGGGCTGGGCATCACGCTGGGGGCGCTGCCGGTGATAGAAAGCGAGCTGGCCAGCGGCAAGCTGGTAGCCCCGCTGGATGGTCCGCAAATTTCAGTACGCGGCTACTCTTGGGCCGTGCCGCAGTCACTGGTGGGTGATGAACTGGTGACGGCCTTCTGCCAGTGGCTGGAGGAGGAAGGCGCGCAGCACTAGACCGGCAGCAGGCCCGAAGGGAATGGCTGCCAGATGACACTCAGGGTTGATACCACAGCGCAGCATCCTGCAACGGTGTGGCCGCTGGCAGCAACGGGTTGTCCAAGCGGATTTCACGCCGCTTTGCCAGCGCCAGCTGGATAAGCATTTGGCCGTTATAACGCTGGAACAACTGGTTGAAGCGGCCATCATGCAATGCCAGGCGCAGGCCTTTTTCCAGTGCTTGCGCCAACTGGGGCCGTTGCGGACTGACAAAGAAATACATGGCGGTCGGGTAGTGCAATACCAGATGGCTATCAATCACCAGCCCCTTGGCCTGGGCCTGGCGGGCTTCGATCTGCACTTCAATCACACTGCGCGGAAAATAGTCAAAGCGATTGCGCTGCAGCATGGGAAACAGATTGCCATAATCCTGACTGGTCAATACCTTCAGGCCGGCATGACGCAAGATGGCGGTATCCGGCCAATCGGCCACTTGTCCTGCCAGCAGGCCGGCAAGCTGGCGGACATTGGTAATGCCGGCGAGCCGGTCTGGGGTAGCGGCATTGACCAGCGCCACCCGCCAGCCCAGCAAGCCCTTGTCCAGCGGAATGCGGATAGGCAAAACCTGCTGTTCCCGCTCCCTGCTGGTCATGCCCCAGAACAGGTCAATACCGCCATCGGGCTTGCTCAGCTGCACCAATGCACGGGACTGGTTCATGGCATTGGCGGCCTGCAACTGACAGCGCAGCCTGATTTCATCACATGCCAACTGCAGCAAGGCCAGCATATAACGCAGGTGAGGGTCTTCCTGACCGGATACCTGTGCATAACGCACAAGCTGTCGCGCGACATCAGCCTGGCCCGGCTGGGCCAGCAACAAGGACAGCAGAAATGCGGCAAGCAGCTTACGCATCGGAATCTCCCTGCCCGCCAGCCAGGGATGGAAATCCGGCTGAGACAGGCTAAATGGTTCTGGCTGAATGAAGGTTTCAGTATAGAAACCTTCACCTGAGCCAAACTGACCAAACAGCCAGTCCCTCCTTCCCCCTCAGCCGCTGGCTTTTACCACCCCCAGGCGCTGGCGCAGCCATTGCCGCAGGCTATCCAGATAGCTGTAAACCACCGGCAGAACAATCAGGGTAAGCAAGGTGGAGCTGACCATGCCGCCGATGATGGCATGCGCCATTGGCGCACGGGTTTCCGCGCCTTCGCTGCCACCGATGGCCATGGGCAGCATGCCAAAGATCATGGCCAGGCTGGTCATCATGATGGGGCGCAGGCGCACCCGCCCTGCCGCCACGATGGCCTCACTGCGTGCCATGCCTTCGCGGCGTGACTGATTGATGAAATCCACCAGCAAAATACCGTTTTTGGCCGCCAGTCCCATCAGCATGATGATGCCGATGACCGAGAACATATTGAGAGTGGAACCACACAGCCACAGCGCGATAAACACGCCAACAAAAGCCAGCGGCAAGGCCACCATGATGGCCAGCGGCAGGGTGAAACTGCGAAACTGTGCCGCCAGAATCATGTAGATGAAGATGACGCCCATGGCCAGCGCCTGCACCGCATAGCCCAGTGATTCTTCCATATCGCGGCGCTCGCCCTCCTCGGCCAGCACTACCCCTGGTGGCAGCTTGAGCGCGCTGGTGATCTTGCTGATATCGGCAAACACCGAGCCGGCATCACGCCCGGCAATATTGCCGGTTACCGTGACCTGGCGCAGCAGGTCTACCCGGTCGATCTGGCGCGGACTGAGCCCTGGGCTAAGCCGTGTTACCGTGGACAGCGGCACCATGCTGGCCGCACCATTGGCATCGGCCCGGCCCGCCACCGTGATGATGTCCAGCAGCTCGTTGCGCCGTTCGCTGCGCGGCACTTGCAGCAGCACATCGTAGTTTTCGCCATCCGGCGCTTCCCAACTGCCCACCACATCACCAGCCAGCAATTGTGAAAGCGTGCTGCCCACCCGGTTGAGATCCACCCCCAGGCTGGCAGCGGCATCACGTCGCACCTCCAGCTTGATGGCCGGGTCGGCATCGGACAGGCTGCTTTGCAAATCACCCACGCCTTTGACCTTGGCCAACTGGCCAATCAGCATGGTGGCCGCACTGTTCAGCTCGCTAAGATTGCTGCCGCGCAGGCCGATATTGATGGGTTTGCCACCCGGCCCTTCCTTGCCCATTTCCTCAACCGACACGATTTCCACCCCGGCCACCTGGCTGGCCAGGCGACGCGCCTGCTGCATCACGCTGAACAGGCTGTGGCTACGGCTGGTTTTACTACCCAGATCCACCAGCAACTGGCCGTCAGTCTTGCTGGCGCTGAAACTGCTGCTGCCTGCAGTCAACTGAATGGAACGCACGGCGGGTAACTGGCGCAGCAGGGCTTCCAGCTCACGCCCTTTACCGGCGGTGTAATCCAGCGAGGAACCCGGCGCAGTCTTGTAGCTTAGGGCAAACTTGCCCTTGTCCTGGCGCGGCATGAATTCACCACCAATACGCGGCACCAGCAGAAAACTACCCAGCAGCAGCAACAAGGCCGCCAGTAGCACGGTCTTGCGATGGGACAAGGCCCAGCGGATGCCGCGCACATAGTGTTCGGCCATGCGATCCAGCGAGCTTTCGAACCAATCCAGGCATTTGCCCAGCGGGCCACGATGTGTATCGCCATGCTGGTGCGGATCTGGCCAGATCGACGACAGCATCGGGTCTAGCGTAAAGCTGACCAGCATGGAGATCAGCACGGCCACGGTGACGGTAAGGCCAAACTGGTGAAAGAACTTACCAATGATGCCGCTCATGAAGCCTACCGGCAGAAACACCGCCACGACCGTCAGCGTGGTGGCCAGCACGGCCAGGCCGATTTCGTTGGTGCCATCCAGCGCCGCCTGGTAATGGCTCTTGCCCAGTTGACGATGGCGCACGATGTTTTCCCGCACCACGATGGCATCGTCGATGAGCAAACCGATGGACAGCGACAAGGCCATCAGCGTCATCAGATTCAGGGTAAAGCCTAGCGCCTGTAGGGCAAACAGGGTGCCGATCAAGGCCACCGGCAGGGTAAGACCTGTAATCACGGTGCTGCGCCAGCTGCCCAAAAACAGGAATACGATCAGCACCGTCAGGCCCGCCCCCTCCAGCAAGGTGGCTTCCACATTGGCCAGCGATTTCTTGACGTCATCCGACTTGTCATAACTGATATGCACATGCGTGCCAGCCGGCATGCGCTCTTGCATGGCCTGGATAAGCTGCTTAACGCCATCGGCCACTTCCACCACATTGGCACCACGCGCCGCGCGGATATCAATGCCCACGCCCGGCTTGCCGTCGATCAGCGTCATGCTGGACGCTTCGGCCTCGGCATCGCTCACCGTGGCCACATCCGACAGACGGATGGTGCTGCCATTGCGATAGCCGGTCACCAGGTTGGCAAAGTCTTCCGGCGATTTGAGCTTGCCGCTTACCCGCACATTCAGTTCATTGCTGGCACTGCTGACCGCACCGGCCGGGTAGTCGCGGTTACCCGCGCGGATGGCATCAGCGACTTCCTGCAGGGAAAGGCCGCTGGACTCCAACCGGTAGGGGTCGACATCAATACGGATCTGCCGCTTGAGCCCGCCCACCACCTTGGCCTCGCCTACCCCGGTAACCATCTGCAGCCGCTTTTTCAGAGTGTTTTCCAGCCAGGTGGTGAGGGTGCGCTGGGACACCTGGCTGGAACTAAAGCTGATGGACAATAACGGCTGGTCGTTGGGATTGAACTGCGATACCGACGGGGTATCGATTTCGCGCCGAAAACGCCCTTGCACGCCGCCCACGCGGTCGCGCACATCCTGTACCGCCACCGCCGGGTCCACCGTCAGGGCAAATTCCACCACGATGGTGGAACTGCCTTCAAACGAATAGGAGCGAATATGCTTGATGCCATTGATGGTATTGATGGCCTCTTCCAGCGGACGGGTGACTTCACTTTCCACCACCTCGGGCGAGGCACCGCTGTAATGGGTAGTGACCACCGCCACCGGGAAGCGAATATCCGGCAACTCTTCCACCGGCAGGCGCGACCAGGCAAACATGCCCAGCACCAGCAAGGCCAGCATCAGGACTGTAGCAAAATAGGGGTTACGCACGCTGACACGGGTCAACCACATGCCGGGCCCCTCATTTCAGTTCGGCGGGCAGGGTGACGGCATCGCCGCTAGCCACGCCCAACAAGGGTGCTGCCAACACCAGCTGGCCGGGATTCAACCCCGCCACGGCCAACTTGCGCTCGCTCTGCGACCACAGCAGCACCTTTACCGGCTGATGTTTAAGCCGCCCCTGCGTCACCAGCATCACCCAGGGTTGCCCCTGCAGATCCTGTACCGCTGTTTGCGGCAACACCACCTGGCCGGCAAGTTCGCGTAGCACCACGCCGCCCTTGGCAAACTGCCCGGCCTTGAGGCGGCCATCGGCATTATTCACCCGGATATAAATGAGAAAGCTGCGGGTACCGCTTTGTGCCACCGGATTGACCCGCACCACCTCACCCGTCGACTCGTCCGGCAACCCTTCCACGCTGAATCGTGCCTGCTGGCCGGGTTTGATACGGCCAATCCACTGTGACGGCACGCTGGCACTGAGCTCTAGCACCCCCAGGTCCGCAATGGAAAACAGCCGTGCATTCTTGGCGGCGATTTCACCGGGGTTGATCTTGCGCTCGTACACCACACCAGCAATCGGGGCGCGTACCACACTATCCGCCTGCAAGCGGCGGGCGCGGGCCAGTTGGCTGCTTTGTGCCTGCAGCTCGCCCTGGCGGACGGTGTATTCGCTTTCAGCCTCGTCATAGGCCAGTTGCGAGATAAAACCCTTCTGCAGCAGCTCATGCTGCTTGTCCAGCTTGATACGTGCCAGTTTCAGCCGTGACTGGTTGCCAGCCAGCTGAGCCTGCTGCTCGCTGACCGACTGATCCAGCGATTCCGAATCCAGCCGCGCCAGTTCCTGGCCCTGACGCACAACCTCGCCCTCGCGCACCAGCACATCGCGTACACGGGCCTCCACCTCGGCGGCAATGCTGCTGCTCTTGAGCGCAGCCAATGTGCCGGTAAACGGCAGGGTATCGCGCAGATTTCCCCGCACAGCCACTTCGATATCGGCGCGTGAGAGTGCACGGGTCGGCGTTTGTGCGGCCACGGCAGATGCCGCCTCCTTGCTGCCCGCAAGGTCCTCATGTCCACCACCACAGGCAGCCAATCCCCCCAGCACGATTCCCCAGCCCAGCCAGCTTGCCTTCATGTTTTTCTGGTTCCGTCCCTGATTATTGCGGTGCAGCCGCCATGGATGGCGTCACCCCTCTTGGCAGCAGCATCCACAGGCTGCCGCTTTGCTTCATCTTGCCGGCATACATGCCCGCCTCGCTGCCATAGCCCCAAAACAGGTCGGCCCGTACCGCACCACGAATGGCGCTGCCCGTATCCTGGGCGTGAACCAGCCGGGTAAGCGGCTGCTGGGACAGCGGCCAGGTGGTGGCCAGATAGACGGGGGTTCCCAGCGGAATGTAGCGGGGGTCGACGGCAATGCTGTAGCCCCCGGTCAACGGTACTCCCAGCGCCCCCGCCGGTCCGCTGTCGCCACCCGGCAAGGCTTTGAAGAAGACATAGCTGGGGTTGACGGCAAACAGCTCCTGCTGTCGTCCCGGATTGGCCTTGATCCAGGCCTGGATACCCTGCATGGATGCGGCTGACAGGGGCATCTCACCCTTGTCCACCAGCCATTTGCCAATGGATTGGTAGTTGTAGCCGTTCTGCTCTGCATAACCGACATGCAGAAAACTGCCATCTTCCAGCTGAATACGCCCCGAACCTTGCACCTGCAGGAAGAACAGTTCGACCGGGTCTTCCACCCAGGCCAATATCGGCGCACTGGACACCCCCTTGCCCTGGGCAATTTCGGCTCGTGTGTAATACGGCAGCAGACGGTTGCCGGACAAACGTCCCTTCAGTTTTCCGCTGCGTGCGTCTGCCGGAAAATCAGCCGGGTGGATTTCCACTTCGCCAGCACCGGCCACGGTCTTGCCTGCCAGCAGCTGCAGGCGGTTGCTGCCGACACGGCGCGCCACCAGCACACTGCTGCCGCGCACAGCTGCCGGATAATCCAGAACCAGCAAATCCGCCGGTACACCATAAACCGGCCAGGGCGTGCGCTCACTGCGCGTGCGGCTACCGTTGAGCAGCGGTTCGTAATAACCGGTAATCAGGCCGCTGCTATTGCTGCCATCATGCACTGGCCACGCATTAAAGCGGCTTTCGAAGAACTGGCGCACCTGTACCGCGTCGTCTGCCGGCATGCGGGCAGCATCAGCACACACCGACTGCCAGGCGGCCTTGCGCGCCAGGGCCTTGCAGCTTTGCTGCAGTGCCAGCAGGGTATCGCCCATTTTCTGCTGCTGCCAGGCTGGCAGGGTAGCTGGACTAAGCTGGCTGCTACCGCCAGACAGCGGCGGGGTATACGTAGTAGAACAGGCCGCAAGCCACAACAGCGGCAGGGACAACAACAAACGTTTCAACATGGCAGCAACATCAATAAATAGGTGGGAAAACAGGCCGGGAACATCAGCCGCTCATGTTACCGCGCGGGACTTCCGGCTGCACGGCGCTCTGCGCGATGGGACCACGCTATCCACAACAGGTTCGGCTGCCGTCACTTTTCATCGAGCCGCAACAAAACTGCAAACAAAGCTGGCTAACATGGCCAGCACAACACAGTCTACTGGCGCACCATCGCAATGGTCGGCCAGGCCATCACGCTGCTTGAAACAAGGAGATACTTCATGAAACGCCTTTTTGCCCGTTCTGCCCTGTTTGCAACCCTGGCCCTCTCTATCGGTGGCAGCGCCCTGCTGGCACATGCCGAAGATGCTCCGGTCAGCGATGAACAACTGGCCAGCAACGTCAAGAATGCACTGGATGCCGATCCGGAGCTGAAAACCCTCGATCTGCACGTAGTCAGCAAGAAGCAGGAAGTGACCATTGACGGCAAGATGACCGACGACCAGCAAATGTACAAAGCCGGCGTGATTGCCGAAAAAGTACCGGGCGTGAAGTTTGTCATTAACAATATGAATATGTGATTCTGCAGTCCGTCAGCGGACTGCTTGCTGTCTATACGCCTCCAGCAGATGGGGGCGTTTTCATTTGCCAGTCGGCTCTGAAAATTCACTCCGATGTCAGGATTTGCAGCAGATTTCCTCCGGCGCTATCCCGCAAACATCACGCCAGTTCCCACCACCTGCAGCGCCTTGCAGCTTACCCCCGGCAATCGGTACAGCACACCAGCATCACCCCTCATGCCAACACATGCGCAAGCTGCTCATTTTGCCCGTAATTAAAAGAAAATAAACCAAAATAAGCACCAGATATCGTCAATATCGCGCTTTGAATCACCACACCCTGATGCATTGACCCCATTCACCACCGTTTGCACACTCTGCTCCGCGCTGACCGCCGGACTGTGCGGCCCAGCCTTTTACCGTCAATCATCAGGAGTATTCATGAAAATCCGCACAGTAGCAGCCTGCCTGCTTTGCGCGTTTCCCGTCATGGCTGCGGCAGAAGTCAGCCTCTATGGCAGCCTGCGTGTGGGGGTGGACAGCATGAAGAGCACAGACACCCGCTTTCACCGCACCACAGGTATAGATGACTTCAGCAGCCGCATCGGCTTCAAGGGAGAAGAAACCCTGGATGGGCAATTGCAGGCCATCTGGCAAGTGGAAACCGGAATTGCCATGGATGGCGTGGCAACCGGAGGGAGTGGCAGTGGTACCTTGGCCAACCGCATGAGCTTTGTCGGTTTGCAGGGCAGTTGGGGTAAGCTGCGCGCCGGCTTTATCGACGACGTGCTCACCAATACCGAGGCAACCGATATCTTTTCCAGCCCACGCCGCGAAGCATCCAGCGGCATTGCCTATCCGCTGTATGAGGCACGCGATATCTTTGGCAGCCACAATTACGGCGACAGCCGCTCCAAAAACAGCCTGCGCTACGACAGCCCGCGCATTCTGGGCATGGAGGCGGTACTGCAGTACGGCGCCGGGGAGGCTGACGACGGCGGACGCAAGGCAGGGGAAACCTGGGGACTGCGGCTGGGCTATGCCAACAATGGCTACTTTATCAACTACGCCTTGATGACCCGGCTGAATGCGATAGATCGCAATAACAGCACCATTCAGCGCCTGGAAGCGGGAATACAGCTGGAACAACTGGAGCTGGCCGCCACGCTGCAGAAAGTACGGCTATACGGTAACGCCCACAAAAACAAAGACAACAGCGATGAGTTCGAGATTCCCGGCATCTGGCAGCAAAGCGGGATTGCGCCCTCCGGCAACAACAAGCTCACCAGCCAGGTGGTGGCGGTCAGTGCCGGCTATCGCATGGGCAACTTCAAGCCCATGGCGCTGTACTCCCACCGTGGCAAGGTACGCATGGATGGACAGTCGCTCAACTGGTCTGCCAATCAATGGGCGGCCGGAGTGGAATACACTGTGAGCAAACGCACCAGACTGAGCGCCGGTTATGGTCAGGTACGGCAAAATGCAGGCGGCCAAAGTGCACTGGCCTGGGCCGACTCCACCGCCAGCACCGGCTGGATGATGATGCGGACCGACTTTTAATCAGCCCGGCAGCCCTGCGCTGGGAATGCAAAAACCCGCCGGATGGCGGGCTTTTGCATAAAGAATGACCTTGCTTACAGCGTTTCCAGCGCCAGCAGTTCTGCCATGGTCTGGCGGCGACGGATCAGACGCGGTCCATCGGCATCCAGCAACACTTCCGGCAGCAAGGGGCGGCTGTTGTAGTTGGAGGACATGGTGGCACCGTAGGCACCGGCATCATGGAACACCAGCCAGTCACCCACCTCGGCTGCAGGCAGCTGGCGGCTTTCCACCACGCCGCCTTCCTGCTGGGTGAACACATCCCCGGACTCGCACAGCGGGCCGGCCACTACAGTAGCTACCGCGCCGCTCTTTTCACGACCATCGCGCTGCAGCACCGAAATTTCGTGGTAGCTGCCATAGAGCGAAGGACGCATCAGGTCGTTGAAGCCGGCATCTACCAGCACAAAGTGGCGGCTGCCCATGTTCTTGACTGCACGTACTTCAGCCACCAGTGCACCGGATTCAGCCACCAGGAAGCGGCCCGGCTCGATTTCCAGCCGCACCGCGTGGCCCAGCAGTTGTTCCACTTCCTTGCGTGCACTGTCCCACAGCTGGAAGTAGTGATCGGTATCGATCCGGCTGTCGCTGTCGCGATAGGGAATCGACAGGCCACCACCAGCGGAAATCGCCTCGATATCCTGTCCCAGGCTGCGTACCAGCTCCACCATGGCACCACACACCTGTTGCAAATGGCCATAGTCCACGCCAGAGCCGATATGCATGTGGATGCCCACCAGCTTGAGCCCGGATGTAGCAATGACTTGCAGCGCCGCCGGCAGATCGGCATGCCAGATGCCATGCTTGCTGTTTTCGCCGCCGGTATTGGTTTTGTGGCTGTGGCCATGACCAAAACCGGGGTTGATGCGCAGCCACACACGGTGGCCAGGCGAACGCTCGCCCAACTGGCGCAGCATGTCGATGCTGCCTGCATTCACCACGATGCGCTCAGCCACTACCTTGTCCAGCGTGGCGCGGTCCAGCACATCGGCGGTAAACACCACTTCGGACGGTTCGGCCGAGCTCAAGTCGTAACCTGCCTGCCGCGCCCTTTCTATTTCGCCCAGCGACACAGCATCCACCATCACGCCCTGCTCGCGCATCAAGCGCAGGATATGGGTATTGGAATTGGCCTTTTGCGCATAGCGGATCACGTCGAACTGTTTGAGCTGGGCGATACGGGCCCGAATCACGGCAGCGTCATATACCCACAGCGGTGCGGAAAACTGTTCGGCCAGCGCGGCCAGTTGTGGTGCAGAAAAGGTTTTCATGGCAGTCCATTGATGGTTTTGCATGAGTGTGCCGTGGCTACCGGCAAAAATAAAATATCAATTTATCGACAGGTCTTTCATTTATGATATGGACTTTCTGCTCAAGCCGATCAGCCATGTCCTTCAGCCTGCGCCATGTGGAAATTTTCCACGCCATCATGACCAGCGGTAGCGTAACCGAAGCCGCCATCCTGCTGAATAGCTCCCAGCCCACCATCAGCCGCGAACTGGCCAGGCTGGAACAGCTCAGCGGGCTGGTGCTGTTTGAACGTGTACGCGGGCGCTTGCGCCCTACCCTGCAAGCCTTGCAGCTGTTTGAAGAGGTGCAGCGCTCCTATCTGGGGCTGGAGCGCATTGTCAGCACCGCCCAGGCTCTGCGCCATTTTGACGAGGGCCAGCTGTCCATTGCCTGCCTGCCGATGTTTTCCCAGGCGGTACTGCCCATTGTCTGCCAGCGCTTTTTGCAACGCTATCCCAAGGTCAGGCTGAATATCACCCCGCAGGAATCTCCGCTGCTGGAAGAATGGTTGGCGGCACAGCGGCATGATCTGGGCCTGAGTGAAAGCCATATCCAGCCACCCGGCACCAGCCAGCAGCTGGTGTTCTGTGCCGACGAAGTGGCCGTACTGCCGGAAGGCCACCCGCTGGGTGGCAAGCATGTGCTGGAATTGGCCGACTTCGCCGGGCAAGCCTTTGTCAGCCTGTCAGCCAGCGACATCTACCGCCAGCAACTTGATGCCCTGTTTGCCTTGCAGGGCATCGAACGCCAGCTCAGGCTGGAAACGCACAGCGCCGCTTCGGTATGCAGCATGGTGCAACAGGGTATCGGGCTGGCGGTAGTCAACCCGCTGACGGCCCTGGCCTTCGCCGGGCATGGTGTCATCATCAGACCGCTGGCGGTCTCGCTCCCCTTCCGGGTCAACCTGCTACGCCCCTTGCACCGTCCTGCCTCTACCCTGGTGGATAGTTTTGCTCAGTTGCTGTGTGAGGTACTTGGCGAAATGCAAACTGGCAAACCATGACAGCCAACCAGGCTGGCCACATGAAATAAGACTCTCCGGCGCGCAAGAAATGATAATGACATGATTCTTTTCGACTATACCGATAGCACAGCATCGTCTAGCTGCCGGCAATGCTCGGGGAGGGGCTTGCAAATTGTCATTCCTAAAGCACAAGTTATCCGGGGATAAAAATGCGTAACAACCAGCCTGTTAGTTCACACGAATTATTCTTGCACCCGCAGCGCCCTATCGTGACCAAGACCGATCTGAAGGGACAAATCACCTACGCCAACCGTGCCTTCATTGAAATCAGCGGCTTTTCCGAACAAGAGCTGCTCGGCCAGCCACATAATGTGGTGCGCCATCCGGACATGCCTGCAGAAGCCTTTGACGATCTGTGGCAAACCATCAAGGCAGGCCATCCATGGCGCGGGCTGGTAAAAAACCGCAGCAAACAGGGTGACTACTACTGGGTGGATGCCTATGTCACCCCCATCCGCGAGAACGGCAACACCGTTGGCTACATGTCGGTACGCAGTGCACCGGACAAGCAGCAATGCCAGCAGGCCGAACAGCTGTACGCCAATATCCGCGCCAAACGCAGCAGCTTCCCTGCCACACGTCAGCAACAGGCAATGAGCATGCAAAAGCTGCTCACCCTCTCCATGCTGCCGCCCATCATTGCCCTGCTGGCGGAGTACATCCTGCCGGAGAGCATTATTCACGACATTCTTAATGCAGGCAGCATCATCTGGCTGATTGGTGCGGCAGTGCTGATTCACAAATGCCTGGCAACGCCACTTGAACATGCAAAGCAAGGTCTGGCCAAGCTGGCCGAAGGCAATTTCAAGGACGCCATTCCCCAGTTGGGCTGTCAGGATATGCGCCACATGCTGGAAATGCTGGAAACCACGCGCATCAATACCCGTGCCGTCCTGGCCGACGTGGTGACCGGTGCCCATGATGTCAGCCTGGCCGCCACCGCCACGCACACCGAAGCCAGTAATCTGCAAAAACGCGGCGAACATGCACTGGAAGGCATTACCCGCGTAGCCGCAGCGCTGGAGCAGTTGTCGGTATCCGTCAATGAAATCTCCATCACCACCCGCGCGGGTGCCGCCCATGCCACCGAGGCCACCAACCTGGCTGACGAAGGTGAGGCCAAGATGCTGCAGACACGCACGGCCACCCAGCAAGTCATGGGAGAGTTCGAGCACACCCGCGATGCCATTCAGACTCTGGAAAAATCTGCAGAAGAGATCGGATCGGTCACCTCGGTCATCAAGGACATCGCCAACCAGACCAATCTGCTGGCACTCAATGCAGCAATCGAGGCAGCGCGGGCAGGCGAGCAGGGACGTGGATTTGCCGTGGTGGCCGACGAAGTGCGCAAACTAGCAGAGCGTACCGCTGGCAATACCCAGGAAATCGAGCAGTCCATCAATGTGCTGCACGAACGAACCCGTCAGGTTTTGCAGAATGTGCAAACTGCACTAGACAAGGTGCAAAGTGTAGATAGCGCCATCAGCAACGCCAGCAGCAGCCTGGAGGCCATCCGCCAGGCAAATCAGGGGGTATCGGCATCAGCGGCTAACGTGGCGGAAATGCTGCAGCAGCAATCGTCAGCCTCCACCGAAGTAGCACAGAACATGGAAACCATGAGTGCACTGACCGAGCAAAACAGCCTGAGCATTGCCAACGCGCGTGATGTGGCAGAACAGCTGCACACCACCGCCCATGATCTGAAGCGACTGGTCAGCCATTTCGAACGCCATCTCTGAGCCAGGCAAGCGCCACCGCGAAAGCAGGCGCTTTTGCTACAATAGCGCGCGACGCTGCTGACAACGGCAGCAGACCGACTCCCACCAGGCGGCCCACGGCCGCCTTTTTGTACTTGCTGCCCCAGCCCGGCAGCAGTCAACCCGGATTGCCAGGAGTAGATTCCGCTTGAAACTGCGTACCGTACTGCGCATTGCGCTGCTGCTGATACTGATGGACATTGCCGCCGTCAGCGCTTTTCGCGCCAGCGTGGACGGTTCGCTGGAAGAACTGCGTGTTGCCAACACCCAAAGGCTGGAGCTGTACGCCAACAGCCTAAACAGCGAAATCGGCCACTACGCCCGCCTACCCAGCTTGCTTGGGCTATCGCCTTATGTGGAAGGCCTGCTGCATACGCCGGAAGACCGCCAGCGCCAGCAGGCTGCAAACGATTATCTGGAACGGCTGAGTCAGCGCACCGGTGCCAGTGCCATCTACATCATGGATAGCAAAGGTATTGTCCGCGCCACCAGCAACTGGCATCAACCAGATAGCTATCTGGGCGAAAATGACGCCTTCCGTGCCTATTTCACGGACGCCATGAGCGGCCAGCCCGGCCGTTTCTTTGGTGTGGGCACCACCCGTAGCGAAGCCGGCTATTACCTGTCCGAACCGCTAAGCAGCCATGGCCGCATCATCGGCGTGGCCGTGGTGAAGGTAAACATGGAATACCTGGAAAAGCTGTGGCGGGAGAACAAGACCACCGTCATGGTCAGCGACCAGAACGGCGTCGTGATTCTGGCCACCGAACCCGGCTGGAAATTCAGCACGCTCAAGCCCTTCAGCAAGGCCCTGCAGGATGCGTTTGACCGCAATCTGCAATACAACCGCAAACGCCTGCTGCCACTGGGACTGGAAGAACGGCGCAGCCTGGGCGACGGCAGCCATATCTACCGGCTGGACCAGAGCGGCCGCCGTACCCTCAGCCGGTTGGCCTACCCACGCGACATGCTGGGCCAATCGCTGCAACTGCCGCTATCCAGCTGGAAATTAACCGTATTATCCAGTCTGGATCCGGTCTACCAGTTGGCTTACAACCGTGCGGCACTGGCCGCCGTCCTCACCCTGCTAAGCCTCACCGGCATCCTCTGGCTGAATGAGCGTCGCCGCCGCCTGCGGGATAAATTATCGGCACGCGAGGCCCTGCAGCAAGCCTACCGGGAACTGGAACGCAAGGTAGAAGAACGCACTGCCGACCTGTCACGCGCCAACCAGCAGCTGCAAGAAGAAATCAGCGAACGCATCCGTGCCGAACAACATTTGCGCCAGACCCAGGACAATCTGGTGCAGGCGGGCAAACTGGCGGTCTTGGGCCAGCTGGCCACCGGCATCGCCCACGAACTGAATCAGCCGCTGGCAGCCTTGCGCACCTTGTCGGGCAATGCCATCAAGTTTCTGGAGCGCCAGCAAAACGAAACCGCCCGTACCAATCTGCAAACCATCTGTCAGCTGGTCGACAAGATGGGAGAGATTACCAGTGCCCTGAAGGGCTATTCGCGCAAATCAACCAGCAGCCTGGGAACGGTGGATATCAGCCTGGCCATTGATAGCGCCCTGCTACTGCTGCGCAACCGGCTGGAAAACCGCCGGATCAAGATTCTGCGGCCACACGCCCCCGAGCCATGGCAGGCCCGCTGCGACCCCAACCGTTTCGAGCAAGTGCTGGTCAACCTGCTGGCCAATGCACTGGATGAGCTGCAAGACAGGCCAGACGGTTGCATTGAAATCAGCGGCCATCGCACAACCGAACAACTGGTACTGCAAATCCGCGATAATGGCCCCGGCCTGCAGGACGCCGTACGCGCACAGCTGTTTGAGCCCTTTGTCACCACCAAACCCGCCGGCATCGGCCTGGGACTCGGGCTGACACTCAGCGCCGGCATCATTGCCGAGGCCGGCGGCAGCCTGAGTGCCGACAATCACCCGCAGGGCGGTGCCGTCTTCACCATCACCCTGCCGCTTGCTACAAAGGAAAACCGCCATGTTTGATGGCATGAAAGTGTTGATCATCGAAGATGATCCGGACGTCCGGCTGGGCTGCGAGCAGGCACTGATGCTGGAAGGACTGGATGCGCGCGGCGTATCCAGTGCCGAGCAGGCACTGGGCCTGCTGCACCAGGGCTTTCCCGGCGTGGTGGTGAGCGACATCCATCTGCAAGGCCAGGATGGCATGGCCTTGCTGCGGACACTGAAAGCCCAGGATGCCAGCCTGCCGGTCATCCTGATCACCGGCCATGGCGATGTCAGCCTGGCGGTACAGGCGATGAAGGATGGGGCTTACGACTTCATCGAGAAGCCCTTCTCTCCCGAGCGGCTGCACGAAGTGGTGTGCCGCGCCATGGAGCAGCGCCGCCTCAGCCTGGAAGTGGAAACCCTGCGCCGTCAGCTGCAGGACAAGCAAAGTCTGGAATCACGGCTGATTGGCCGCTCGCCAGCCATGGAAAAAGTGCGGCGTATGATTGCCGACCTGGCCGATACCTCGGCCAATGTGCTGATTCTGGGTGAAACCGGCACCGGCAAGGAGCTGGTGGCGCGTTGCCTGCATGAAATCAGTCGGCGTCAGAAACACAATTTCGTGGCGGTTAACTGTGGTGGTCTGGCAGAAAACCTGTTTGAGAGCGAAATTTTTGGTCACGAGGCTCACGCCTTTACCGGTGCGGCCAAACGCCGTATCGGGCGTATCGAATACGCCAATAACGGCACGCTGTTTCTGGATGAAATCGAAAGCATGCCGCTGCCGCTGCAAATCAAGATGCTGCGCGTATTGCAGGAGCGCACCCTGGAGCGGCTGGGCTCCAACACGCCCATCGCGGTGGACTGCCGGGTAATTTCCGCCACCAAGGCCGACCTGAAGGCCATGGGCAACAATGGCAGCTTCCGTAGCGACCTCTACTACCGGCTTAACGTGGTCACCCTGCAACTACCGCCGCTGCGCGAGCGCAGGGAAGACATCCCGCTGCTGTTTGAGTATTTCCTGCTGCAATCGGCCAGCCGCTTCGACCGCCCCACCCCGCAACTGGAGGCCCACGAACAGGCCGAACTGCTGGCCTACGACTGGCCGGGCAATGTGCGTGAGCTGCGTAATGTGGCCGAGCGCTATGTGCTGGGCATTCGCACGCCACTGTCCGAATCGGGCGAGCTGAGCCAGAGCCTGCCGCTGGCAGAGACGGTAGAAGCATTCGAACGTGCGCTGATTGCCGAGGAATTTCGTCGTCATGGCTACAGCCTCAGCCGCACCAGCGAGGCGCTGAAAGTGGCCAAAACCACCTTGTTCGACAAACTGAAGAAATACGGCCTGAATCAGCCGGGCTGATTGGCTTGGCCCGGCACCCGGTCACACGGCCATCCGGCAATAGGCATAAAAAAAGCGGCCACCGGGGCCGCTTGCCAAAGGCTGCTTGATCAGTCGCTACACCATGCTGCCGTTGCGGGGGGATCTCACCCAATGGGGTGTCGCAATCGACAGACAGGCCGGGGTAGCGCCTGCCAGCCAGCTCAATAGGTGTAGAACATGCGTTGCAGTTCTTTGGTGTCGTGGGTCTTGGTCAGGCCCAGCATCAGCAGAATGCGGGCTTTTTGCGCATTCAGGGTATCGCTGACTACCAGATCTTCCTGATCGTCATTGGCTTCACCATTGCGGGCCACGATGCCGTTACCCACGCGCGAGCTACGCACCACAATCACGCCTTTTTTACGGGCATCACGGAAGGCCGGCATCATCTGGGCGGCAATACTGCCATCGCCCACACCCGCTTGCACAATGCCCTGGGCACCGGCAGCAATGTCGGCATCCATGGCCACACGGTCCATATTGGCGTAGCCATACACGATATCCACGCGCGGCAGGCTGTTCAGCTTGCTCACGTCAAATTCGGTATCGGCGGTGTTTTTGCGGGTGGACATGCGGTAGAAGTGCGGCTTGTTGTCCTGCATGTAACCCAGATAGCCCAGCTCCGGCGTCTTGAAGGTGTCGGTGGTGGAGGTATTGGTTTTGGTTACTTCACGGGCAGCGTTGATCTGGTCGTTCAGCGCAACCAGCACACCCTTGCCAACAGCGTCCTTGCTACCCGCCAGAATTACGGCGTTGTACAGGTTGATCGGACCGTCAGCACTGATGGCAGTAGACGGACGCATGGAGCCCACGACCACTACCGGCTTCTTGCTCTTGACCACCAGATCCAGGAAGTAAGCGGTTTCTTCGATGGTGTCGGTACCGTGGGTAATCACCACACCGTCCACATCCTTCTGGGCCAAGAGTTCGTTCACGCGCTTGGCCAGCTTCAACCACACTTCATTGGTCATGCTTTCGCTGGCAATCTGCGCAACCTGCTCACCACGCACATCAGCCACCTTGGACAGCTCGGGTACGGCGGCAATCATCTTGTCCACGCCCAGCTTGGCAGCGGTGTAACCGATGGTGGTGGTGCTGCTGGCACCGGTGCCGGCAATGGTGCCGCCAGTGGCCAGAATCACCACATGCGGTTTGGCAGCCTCTGCCGCCTGGGCGGATTGACCACACAGGGCCGCCATCACGGCAGCGCTGGACAACAGCATTTTGAAGGTTTGTTTCATGTCTCTTCCCTTTGTAGAAAGACGAGTGGGAGATGGCGTTGCCGGGAAGCAACTCACTGCGATGATCAGCCCCGCGTCCTGCCTGTCCGCCTGTGTCGGTGGCTTGGGCAGGCCGGGGTCTGTCACCGGATTCTTTTATTGTTTATATGTGGCAGGGACCGAGGGGCTTAGGCCTGCTCTTCGGCCAGGGCCGGGTTGGCATGTGCCGCGTCGGCATCGATATCGCCTTCGGACGCAGCCACCACGGTGGTAGCAATGGCGTTACCCAGCACGTTGGTAGCTGTACGACCCATGTCCAGGAAGTGGTCGATCCCCAAAATCAGCAGAATGCCTGCTTCCGGCAGATTGAACATCGGCAGCACGGCAGCCACCACCACCAGGGAAGCACGCGGCACACCGGCAATACCCTTGCTGGTGATCAGCAGAATCAGCAGCATGGTGATCTGCTGGCCCAGTGTCAGGTGGATGTTGGCAACCTGGGAAATGAACAGGGCGGCAAACGAGGTGTACATGATGGAGCCGTCCAGGTTAAAGGAGTAACCCAGCGGCAGTACAAAACCGGAAATCCGTTCCTTGATACCAAAGCGTTCCAATTGCTCCAGCAGGGTCGGGTAAGCCGCCTCGCTACTGGCAGTGGCAAAGCCCAGCATCAGCGGCATGCGGATGGTTTTGAGCAGGGCAAAGATCTTCTTGCCGACAAAACCGTAAGCGGCAGCAATCATCAGCATCCACAGGCAGAACAGCGCCAGATAGAAGCTGCCCATAAACTTGGCATACATGGCCAGAACACCCAGGCCATCAGCAGTAATGGTGGCAGCAACCGCACCAAACACACCAACCGGTGCAAACATCATCACGATATTGGTGACGCGCAGCATGATATTGGCCAGTTGTTCCAGGCCCTTCATCAACAGTTCCGGCTTCGGACCCTTATAAGATGCGATGGCAAAACCGAAGAACACCGAGAACACCACCACTTGCAGCACTTCATTCTTCGCCATGGCGTCAAAGAAGCTGGTGGGGAACATGTGGGTGATGAAGTCCTTCAGGTTCAGTGCACTGGCTTTCACTGCCGGACCGGAAGCATCGGCCATCGGCAGGGTATAGCCCACACCCGGTTGCAGGGCATTGGCAAAGATCAGGCCCAGGAACAGGGACACCAGAGAAGCACCCATAAACCAGCACATGGCTTTCAGCCCTACGCGGCCAACAGAACGGGAATCGCTACTGCCAATACCATGCACCAGGGTAGACATCACCAAGGGTGCAATGATCATCTTGATCAAACGCATGAACACGTCGGTCAGGATGGAAAAGTAACCCGCAACGTCCTTCAGTTGCTTCGGATCGGTAATCGAGGTGTGACAGCCATAGCCGACTGCGATACCCATAACGAGGGCAATCAGGACCCACAGGGTAATCTTGTTGGTTTTCACGAGCGTTTCTCCAGAGTAACCCGGCTTTGCGACCGGTGTTGAGTACGCTCTATACAGCAGAAACCGTGCCAAGAAAAATTCACAAATTAACAAGATAACTACATGATTTTTATAGATAAAAATTAAATTACAACAGCATCAATTCGGAATTCCGAATCAGGCATTGGCAGGCCGTTTGGAAAACCGACCAGCGTATTGGGCAGCTAGCTTGAGAAGGGTCAAATCAGACCTGCTGGCTGCCAGAAAGTTTCCGCACTGCAGCATGAACTTGCTGCCAGTCCAGCAGCGACCGCCACCCTTTGGTCAGCCTGGCAGAATCATCGACAATCATCCCCATCCTCCAAGCTTCCAACGACCATCCGCAGCTACAAGGCTGGAACAAACACTGTGGAACCGTGTTAATCCACCCAGCCCCGCCCCACCGCATGTTCAGACAACGACAGGGACAATACCTTGAACACCATCACCAATTTTCGAGATCTGGGCGGCATTCAAAACAAGCACGGCAAGCAGTTACAAACCCACCGCCTATTACGGTCGGGCGAGCTGTCACAACTATCGCCGCCCCAACATCAGCAACTGATACAGCACTATCAAGTGGAAAAAATCATTGATTTCAGGAGTATGGATGAAGTTCAGCAACGACCCGATATTGCAATTACCGGGGCCCGCCATGTGCACATCGACCTGCTAGCCGAAGCACAGCACAAGGCACAAGCCTCCATTGCCGCCTTCTCCCAGCTGGAAAGTACTGCCAGAACACAGGAATACATGCTGGCACTGTACCGGGAACTGGCACTTTCCCCTGCGGCACAGGCTGGCTACCGGCGCTTTTTCCAGGAACTGCTTACTAGCCATGCGCAAAAAAGTGTGCTGTTTCATTGTGCGGCCGGCAAGGACAGAACCGGTATCGCGGCCATGTGATCCTGGAAATTCTGGAGGTACCACGGACGCTGATTTATCAGGACTATCTAAAAACCAACAGCATGCGCAGCAGCGAAAATGCACGACTCATTGCAAAGGCCGCCGCCACGGGCGCAAACCCGGCACAGCAAGCTGCATTGCGCGTTGCGCTACAAGTGGATCAGCAATATCTGCAGCGGTTTTACGCCACGGTGGAACAACACTACGACACCATGACATCCTATCTGCAATCGGTGATTCAGATCGATCCCGCCAGCAAACAGCAGCTGCAACGGTGCTATCTGGACTGAAGCTGCAGCACGCTGAATACTGGACATGAAAAAGCCGCTGTGAATCAATCACAGCGGCTCTGATTTGGTGGGCCCCCCGGGAGTCGAACCCGGCACCAACGGATTATGCTTACCCGCTACGGCTTTCGCCGCCCCTTTCGGGTTTGTGGTCTGGACTGTCTCTTGTCTTTACGACCTGCCCGTACAGTCTCTACACGTTCTCTCTTGCGAGAGCTTCGCTCGGGATTGCCACGCTGCCAAAGCAGCAGAGGTTTCCCCGAATTTGAGCAGTTCTACCAAGGAGCAGAGTCAACTTACCCCAAGGCAACCCAATCAGCGCGCTCCGTACCCTGTCGGGTCTTAGGAGATCACTTGTTAAGTCCGCTGCTCTAACCAAGCATGAGCTAGAGGCCCGAAGCTGCGCAGTATAACAGAATGAAATAAAAATCCCCAAGCCCTGATGCAAGCGGCTTGGGGATTCCATCCTAAAAGACGGGCGGGCTTACTGACCGCCCGGCTCGTTGTCCAGGAAGCTGCGCAGGCGTTCCGAACGGGTCGGATGACGCAGCTTGCGCAGGGCCTTGGCTTCAATCTGGCGGATACGTTCACGCGTCACGTCAAACTGCTTGCCCACTTCTTCCAGGGTATGGTCGGTATTCATGTCGATACCAAAACGCATGCGCAATACCTTGGCCTCACGCGGAGTCAGGGTATCCAGCACTTCCTTGGTGGCGTCTTTCAGGCTGGAGTACATCGCAGCATCGGACGGTGCCAGGTTGTTCTGGTCTTCGATGAAGTCGCCAAGATGGGAATCATCGTCATCGCCGATCGGGGTTTCCATGGAGATAGGCTCCTTGGAAATCTTCATGATCTTGCGAATCTTCTCTTCCGGCATTTCCATTTTCTCTGCCAGTTCAGCCGGATCCGGCTCGCGACCGGTTTCCTGCAGAATCTGACGCGAAATGCGGTTCATCTTGTTGATGGTTTCGATCATGTGTACCGGGATACGGATGGTACGGGCCTGGTCCGCAATGGAGCGGGTGATGGCCTGACGAATCCACCAGGTGGCATAGGTCGAGAACTTGTAACCACGACGGTATTCGAACTTGTCCACCGCCTTCATCAAGCCGATATTGCCTTCCTGGATCAGGTCGAGGAACTGCAGGCCACGGTTGGTGTACTTCTTGGCAATGGAAATCACCAGACGCAGGTTGGCCTCGATCATTTCCTTCTTGGCACGGCGCGCCTTGGATTCACCCGCCGACATCTGGCGGTTGATTTCCTTGAGCTCCTTGATCGGCAACATGGCACGATCCTGCAGCTCGGACAGCTTGGTCTGCTTCTCGATGATGGCGTACTTGAAGCGGGTCAGTGCCTCGCTCCAGGCTTTGCCGGAATCGATTTCGGTTTCCACCCAGGCGGTGTTGATTTCGTTGCCGGGGAATACCTTGATGAAGTGGGTGCGGTCCATGCGAACGCGCGTTACGCAGATGTCCTGAATATCGCGCTCGAAAGTACGGATTTCATTGACACGGCGACGCAGCGATTCACACAGCGATTCGATCTGACGCGTGGAGAAGCGCACCAGCATGAATTCGGTAGTGATGGCGTCTTGCAGTTCCAGATAGCCCTTGGACTTGGAACCTTCTTTTTCCAATACCTTGACCATCTTGTCGAACATCATGCGCACGCCAGCAAAATGCTCCAGCGTTTGCTGTTTCAGCTCTTCCAGATTGGCCAGATTGGCAGCTTCGGCGCTAGCCTCGTCGTCTTCGGCTTCGGCTTCCTCGTCTTCGAGCAGTGCCTCTTCCTCGACTTCCGGCTCAGCAAACGGCAGCGCTGCTTCTGCGGTATCGGCATTCGGGTCGATGAAGCCGTCTACGACTTCGTCAACCCGGATTTCTTCCTTGCTGATACGCTCAACCAGCTCCAGCACCTCTGCCACCGTACCCGGACATGCCGAGATAGCCAGAATCATGTGCTTGAGGCCATCTTCGATACGCTTGGCGATTTCGATTTCGCCTTCGCGGGTCAGCAGCTCCACCGAACCCATTTCACGCATATACATGCGGACCGGGTCGGTCGTACGGCCAAATTCGGAATCCACCGAGGACAAAGCCGCCTCGGCTTCTTCCACCGCATCTTCGTCGGCCACAGCCGGGGTGGCATCGGACATCAGCAGGGTTTCTGCGTCCGGGGCTTCGTCGTAAACCTGGATGCCCAGGCCGGAAATCATCGTGACGATGTTTTCGATCTGTTCGGCATCGGAGACATCTTCCGGAAGGTGGTCGTTAATCTCAGCATAGGTGAGATAGCCACGTTCCTTGCCCAGGGCAATCAGCTGGCGCAGGCGTTTACGCTGCTCTTCCAGGCTCATTACCTGTTCTTCGTTGTCCTGTACGTCTTTTTGATTTTCGGGAGAGGCCGCCATTTTGCTTCCTGCTTAAAATAAGCCGAAAAAAACAGTTGATTATAACACAACTACGTCACCCCTGCCCCGGCTCACATTGGCGAGCCGAGCAGGTCTCGGAGCAGTTCCCTGAATAATGCTTTCTCTTCCGGACTTAGACCTTCATTACGGTCTTTCAGTTTTAGCCTTTCCACCTGGGCTTCACGCAACATTTTCAGCAATCTGGCGTTGCCATGCTGAAACTGGGTGCGGTCATCCTCACCGGGGTCGGCAAACTCGTCCGGATCCTGCATGGCCTGGTGCAGCACACTGTCGATCAGCCCTTCGTAGGGGGTGCCACGCAGCCCCTCTATCAATTGCGCCGTATTGGGCGGCTGTTCGTGTCCCTGCACACTTTCGGCCAACATCGCAAAGCAGGCCAGTTCGTCGGACAGCGGCAGGCTGTCCGGCAAGCTCACATCGCTGGCCCACGCCGGGTTCATCAGCAGCCATTTGATCTGCTTGTGAACAATGGGCGTGTTGATCTGGCGATATGATTCCTCTGGCAGGCGGTATTCCCGCTTGCCCTTGCGCTCCGGCGCTTTCTTGCCTGTAGTCAGCATGTCGAAATCGTCGACGTCCATGCCGGCAAGTTCTGCCAGCCGCTTTCTGATCATGAAGCCAAGCGCCGGTGCTGCAATCTGTGCCAGAAGCGGGCTGGCCTGTTTGATCAGGTCGGCACGCCCTTCTGGCGTATTCATGTCCACGCGGCCAGTCAGCTCGCGGGTAAAGTAAACCGATAGCGGCAGGCTGTGTTCTTCCAGCTGCTGTTCGAATGCTTCGGTACCAAACTCGCGCACATAGCTGTCTGGGTCGTGTTCCTGCGGCAAAAACAGAAAATTCAACGCCTTGCCATCCTGCAATTGCGGCAGGCTGTTTTCCAGTGCACGCCAGGCTGCCTTCTGGCCCGCCTTGTCACCGTCAAAACAGAAATACACCTGATCGGCATGGCGCATCAGCTTGCGCACATGCTCGCCGGTGGTGGCCGTCCCCAGCGTGGCGACGGCATAGTTGATGCCGTATTGCGCCAGTGCCACCACGTCCATATAACCTTCGACCACCAGCACGCGATTTTTCTCGCGGATAGCCTGGCGGGCTTCATACAGGCCGTACAGCTCGCGGCCTTTTTCAAACAACACCGTTTCCGGCGAGTTCAGATACTTCGGTTCCCCCTTGCCCAACACCCGGCCACCAAAACCGATGATGGCACCACGCTGGTTGCGAATGGGAAACATCACCCGCTCGCGAAAGCGGTCGTAACGCTTGCCGCTTTCCTCGTTGAAAATCACCAGGCCGGCATCTACCAGTTTGTCATCCTGATACTGCGGAAAAATAGCCTGCAGGTTCTGCCATTCGCCTGGGGCATAACCCAGGCCAAAGCGTGCCGCTACCTCACCACTGACCCCACGCCCTTTCAGATAACTGATGGCAACCGGGGCCGACTTCAACTGCTGCTTGAAATATCCAGCAGTCCGCTGCATCACCTCTTCCAGCGACAACTGCCGCTCACGTGCAGCACGCGTGGCTTCCGGATTGACGCTGCGCACCTCTGGCACTGGCATGCCAATGCTTTCGGCTAGCATTTTCACCGCATCGACAAAACCCAGCCCCTGGTATTCCATGACAAAGCCAATGGCGGAACCGTGCGCACCACAACCAAAGCAGTGATAAAACTGCTTGCTGGGGCTGACCGTGAAAGAGGGGGATTTTTCCTTGTGGAAAGGGCAGCAGGCCAAATAGTTCTGACCTGCTTTTTTCAGCGGGACATAGCGATCCACCACGTCGACCAGATCGACACGGGACAGCAACTGATCAACAAAGTCCTGTGGAATCAACGCCGAACACCTGCCTTAACACGGAGAAACAAATACCGGGCCAAACTGCACCCGGCCAGAGATCAGGCAGCGAGCCTGGCCTTGATACGCGCCGAAACCAGCGCCATGTCTGCACGGCCAGCCAGTTGCGGACGCAAAAGGCCCATAACCTTGCCCATGTCCTGCATGGAGGCAGCCGCACTGTCGACAACGGCCTTGGCGACCAGTTCGTCGATTTCGGCCTCGGAAAGTTGCTGCGGCATATAGGCCATCAGCACGGTCATTTCGGCCTTTTCCTTGTCGGCCAGATCCTGACGCTGAGCCGCTTCGTATTGCGAGATGGAGTCACGACGTTGCTTGAGCATCTTGTCGATCACCACCACGATGGCGGCATCGTCAAGTTCGATGCGTTCGTCCACTTCCTTCTGCTTGATGGCAGCCATCAACAGGCGAATGGCAGCCAGACGCTCGGTTTCCTTCGCCTTCATGGCGGACTTCATGTCTTCGCTGATACGGACTTTGAGGCTCATGTCGTGCTCACGGGAGCGCCATGTCAAGACATGGCGGAAAATTCTGGAGTACAAATGGCAAAACCGCAGGCCATGCCTGCGGTCCCGCTTTATGACCGATGCAACTCTTAGAAGAGTTTCGGCGGCAGCATTTGGCTGCGAATGCGCTTGTAGTGGCGCTTAACAGCTGCAGCGTGCTTACGCTTGCGTTCGGTGGTCGGCTTTTCGTAGAACTCACGCGCGCGCAGTTCGGTCAGCAGACCGGTTTTTTCTACAGCGCGCTTGAAGCGACGCATGGCGACTTCGAACGGCTCGTTTTCTTTAACGCGAATATTCGGCATTGACTCAAGTATCCTTAGATTCCTAGGCGGCGGACGTAAGGCCACCCATAAAAAACAGCATTTTAACAACAATACGCGGTTTGGAAAAGTCTGAAGCATTCCCGACAAGCTTTTTGTGGCGCTTTTGTGCATCACGGCTTGCGAGAAGAAATCACCCCCTCACTAGGAGAACTTGGTACGGCGCTATAAAAACGTTTCGGCATCCGTTCTGCACAATAGGCAGCACGGCCTGCTTCGACAGCCAGTTTCATGGCATGTGCCATCATGACCGGATTGCCGGCAGCTGCAATCGCGGTATTCATCAGCACGCCATCACAACCCAGTTCCATGGCGATGGCCGCATCGGAGGCGGTACCCACCCCGGCATCCACCAGCACCGGCACACTGGATTGCTCGATGATCAGTTTCAGGTTCCACGGATTCAGAATGCCCATGCCGGAGCCAATCAGGCTGGCCAGCGGCATGATGGCGCAACAGCCTATCTGTTCCAACTCGCGGGCGATGATCGGATCGTCAGAGGTATACACCATGACATCAAAGCCTTCGGCCACCAGTACTTCAGCTGCCTTCAGGGTTTCCTTGACATTGGGGAACAGATTGCCGGAATCACCCAGCACTTCCAGCTTGACCAGGCGGTGGTCATCCAGCAGCTCACGCGCCAGGCGCAAGGTACGGATGGCATCCTCGGCGGAATAACAGCCCGCCGTATTGGGGAGCAGAGTGTAGCGGTTCTGCGGCAAAAAATCGAGCAGATTGGGTTCGCCGGCATTCTGCCCCAGATTGACACGACGAATGGCCACCGTGACGATATCGCAAGCGGAGGCATCCAGCGCCTGGGCGGTCTGTTCAAAATCACGGTATTTGCCGGTACCTACCAGCAAACGGGAATTATAAGCTTTGCCTGCGATGACCAGTTGATCCTGCACCTTCCACTCCTTTGCCATTCCGTCAGCCACCGCCGACAGCCACTACGATTTCCAATTCATCCCCATCACTCAGCACGGTATTGCCATGCTGACTGCGAGGCACGATTTGCCCGTTAAGCTCGACAGCAAAGCGTTTGCCCGCCAACTCCAGCGCTGGAACCAGATCCTCCACCGAAGCCAGCAAGGCAAATTCCTTCCACTCGCCATTGATGCGCAAACGCATGATTATCTCCTCTCCGCCCGCTGCACCACTACCAGGTTCTGCACCTCGTTCAAGACGCGGGACAGGTGATCCACGCTTTCCACTTGCAAGCGGAAATGAATGTGAATGAAACCATCACCCACATGGGTGTCCTGGGTATCCACGCTTTCAATATTGGCTGAGGCCTGCGAGATGGCGGCGGCAATATCAGCCAGCGCACCACGTTCATTACGCGCCAGCACGCTGACGCTGACACCGAACATGCGATCGCGCTGGGTTTCCCAGTTTACGTTCAGCAGCTTGTCGTGATCGACCCTTTGCACATTCGGACAGCTGATACGGTGGATAACCAGGCCTTGCCCCTTGGTGATCACCCCCAGGATTTCATCGCCCGGCAAGGGATTGCAGCAGCTGGACAGTTGTACCGTCCCACCTTCATTACCACGGATGGTTACCGGCCCTACGCGCACATTTTCCCCCAGGCGCTCACCAGCCAGCTCGACCAGACGGCGCGCCACCGCAATGGGCAGCAGCTTGCCCGCACCGATCTCGGCCAGCACCTCGGCAAAGCCTTGCAGCTTGTCGCCATGTACTGCCATGTATTCCGCCTTCAGCGCATCGTCCAGCAGCAGCGGCGATACCGCCAAGGCGCCAATCGCCTGCTTGAGCAGTTTTTCGCCCAGCGTTGAAGCTTCTTCACGCTGCAGGCTCTTCAGATAGTTGCGAATACCGGAGCGCGCACGGCCACTCTGCACAAAGGTAAGCCAGGACGGGTTAGGCTTGGCCTGGGTGGAGGTGATGACTTCCACTGTATCGCCATTGCGCAGCACGGTACGCAAGGGCATCAGCACATGGTTGACGCGTGCGGCAATGCAGCGATGGCCAACGTCGGTATGTACGGCATAGGCAAAGTCGACCGGGGTGGAGCCTTGCGGCAGCACCATGATCTTGCCCTTGGGGGTGAATACGTACACCTCATCGGGGAACAGGTCGATCTTGATGTGCTCGAGGAATTCAACGGCGTCGTCGCTCTCCTCCTGCATGTCCAGCAGGCTTTGCAGCCACTGGTGCGTGCGCTGCTGCGCCGTGTTGATGCCGGCATTGCCGCTCTTGTACATCCAGTGCGAAGCCACACCGGCTTCGGCCACCCCGTTCATTTCACGAGTGCGGATCTGCATCTCCACCGGCGTGCCATAAGGGCCAAACAAGGTGGTATGCAGGCTTTGGTAGCCATTACCCTTGGGAATGGCGATGTAATCCTTGAATTTGCCTGGAATGGGCTTGTACAGGCTGTGTAGTGCACCCAGCGCCAAATAGCAGCTGGGGATATCATTCACCACCACACGAAAGCCGTAGATATCCAGCACCTCGGAAAACGACAGGTGTTTCTCCTGCATCTTCTTGTAGATGCTATACAGATTCTTCTCGCGCCCCTTGATGGTGGCTTCGATATTGCTTTCCACCAGCCGCTGGCTGACGGTTTTCAGAATTTTGTTGACCACTTCGCGGCGGTTGCCACGTGCGGCGCGCACTGCCTTGGACAGTACGCTGTAGCGATGCGGATGCAGGTGCTTGAAAGCCAGATCCTGCAGTTCGCGATACACCTTGTTCTGGCCGATGCGGTTGGCAATCGGCGCATAGATTTCCAGCGTTTCCAGCGCGATGCGCTGGCGCTTGTCCTCACGCATGGAGTCCAGCGTGCGCATATTGTGCAGTCGGTCTGCCAGCTTGACGATGATGACGCGGATATCGCGCGCCATCGCCAGCACCATCTTGCGGAAGTTTTCCGCCTGGGCGGTTTCCTTGGTCTGGTATTCCAGCCTTTCCAGCTTGGACAGGCCATCCACCAGGTCCGCCACCACCTTGCCGAATTTCTCGGCCAGTGTTGGCTTGGTGACGCCGGTGTCTTCCAGAACATCATGCAGCAAGGCAGCCGCCAGCCCCTGCACATCCAGCCGCCAGTCAGTCAGCATGGTAGCAACTGCCAGCGGATGGGTAATGTAAGGCTCGCCGCTCTTGCGGGTTTGACCTTCGTGCGCCTCGCGGCTGACTTCAAAGGCCTGGCGCAGCAACTGCACATCTTCCGGTTTGAGATAACGGCCTGCCGCTTCAAAAAAAGCTGCCGCTTCGCGCTCGATCAATGCGTCGTAATCGATGGCGTTCTCAATACCGGTTTCCATGCTTCGCTCCGCCAACACCCGAATCAACCCTTGTTGCGGGTAAGCACTTCGCGGCCGACATGACCGGCTGCAATTTCACGCAGGGCCACCACGGTCGGCTTGTGACGGCCGGCATCCACAAAGGACGTTGCGCCGGAAGCCACCTGACGGGCGCGGTAAGCTGCGGCCAGCGTCAGGTCAAAACGGTTCTGGATACGGTCCAGGCAATCATCTACGGTAATACGGGCCATGTGATTTCTTTCGTAAAGAGTACGATGCGGTTAACTATATCGAGTTTTGCCGAAGCAACCAATGCGTGCTAGCCGTGCTGCACGCCCATGCGGGCGAGAGCCGGAGCCAGACGCTGGGTTTGTACCGCAGCACGCAATCTGCGGGCGCGGAAGATGCTGATCAGATCAACGCGGGCACGTTCAAAATCGTCGTTCACCACGATGTAATCGTACTCAGCAACCTTGTCGATTTCTGAACGGGCCGAGGCCAGGCGGCGCAGAATCACTTCCTCGCTGTCGGTGCCACGACCACGCAGACGACGCTCCAGTTCTTCGATGGAAGGCGGCAGGATGAAAATACCCACAGCACCAGGAAATACCTTGCGCACCTGTTCTGCGCCCTGCCAGTCGATTTCCAGCAGGATGTCGTGCCCAGCCTCCAGCCGACTTTGCAGCCAGCGCACGCTAGTGCCGTAGAAGTTGCCGTACACTTCGGCATACTCCAGAAAATCCCCGGCAGCAATCATGGACTGAAAGGCAGCATGATCAATAAAATGATAGTGCTTACCGTCTTCCTCACCAGTACGTGCTGCACGCGTGGTGTAGGAAACAGACAGCTCAACCGTGGGTTCCGCCTGCAGCAAAGCCGCTACCAGCGAGGTTTTCCCAGCCCCGGACGGGGCAACCACGATATAGATGTTTCCGACTGCCTTGCTCATCAATCGCACATCCTGCCAAAGAAAGAGTAATTTTTCAGAATACCACAGACTGCATTTCCGGTTAAGTGCAAAAGTATCTTCATGTCAAGATTTAGGTATTTGTCTTCACACCGAAGTAAAATCCTGCGTCTTATCCAATACATAACAAGGCTCGGAGCATCTCTGTCATGCAATTACTGGAAAGCTTTTTCAAGCTGAGGGAACACGGCACTTCGGTCAGAACCGAAGTCATTGCCGGCTTCACCACCTTCCTGACCATGGCTTACATCATCTTGGTAAACCCGTTGATTCTGTCTGCTACCGGCATGGATCTGAATGCGGTTTTTGTGGCCACCTGCCTGGCCGCAGCACTTGGCACCGCCATCATGGGCCTGGTTGCCAACTACCCGATGGCACTGGCACCCGGCATGGGGCTGAATGCCTACTTCACCTTCAGCGTGGTCAAGGGTATGGGGATCCCCTGGCAGGCTGCACTGGGTGCGGTATTCATTTCCGGCATCGTGTTCCTGGCCGTCAGCCTGTTCAAGGTGCGTGAAGCCATTGTCAATGCCATTCCGCGTTCGCTGAAGTTTGCCATTTCTGCTGGCGTTGGCATGTTCCTGGCCATCATCGCGCTAAAAGATGCTGGCGTAATTGCAGCCCATCCGGCCACCTATCTGACGCTGGGCAATATCCACAACCCGACCACCCTGCTGGCCATTCTGGGTTTCTTCCTGATTGTAGCCCTGGAATACCGCAAGGTGCCGGGTTCCATCATCATTGGCATCCTGGTGGTAACCGCGCTGTCCATTGCGCTGGGCCTGTCCAAGTTTGAAGGTATCTTCGCTCCGGTACCGAGCATGGAGCCCACCTTCATGAAGATGGACCTGCACGGTGCCATGAGCGCCGGTCTGGTGGGTGTGATCTTCGTGTTCTTCTTTGTCGACCTGTTTGACACCACCGGCACGCTGGTGGGTGTATCGCACCGCGCCGGCCTGCTGGACAAGGATGGCAAGCTGCCGCGCCTGAAGCGCGCCCTGCTGGCCGACTCGGTGGCCATCACCGTAGGTGCCGTCATGGGTACTTCCTCCACCACCGCCTATATCGAATCGGCAGCTGGTACTGCCGTGGGTGGTCGTACCGGCCTGACGGCTACCGTAGTAGCCATCCTGTTCCTGGCTTGCTTGTGGATCTCGCCGCTGGCCAAAACGGTTCCGGCCTACGCCACCGCACCGGCCCTGTGCTATGTAGCCGTGCTGATGGCTCGTGGCCTGGCTGAAATCGATTGGAGCGACCTGACTGAATCCGCCCCTGCGGTGATGACTGCACTGGCCATGCCTTTTACCTTCTCGATTGCCGACGGTATTGCTTTTGGCTTCATCAGCTATGCCGTAATCAAGATCCTGGCTGGTCGCTTTGCTGATCTGAAACCGGCCGTGGTAGTGATTGCCGCACTGTGGATTTTCAAGCTGGCCTTCTTCGCCTGATCATCACCCGATCAATCAGGGCCTGCCGCGTGGTGCGGCGGGCCTTTTTGCTTTGCGCGACAGCAAACACGGTCGCTTCATTTGAAAGTACAATAGCGCCATGGAAAATCTCAGCAATCTCGACTACTCCAGCTACCTCAAGGGCTGGATTCGCACCGTGCCCAACTGGCCCAGCCAGGGCGTGATGTTCCGCGACATCACCCCGCTGCTGCAGAACCCGAAAACCTTCCGCATGCTGATTGACATCTATGTGCATCGCTACATGCTGGAAAAAGTGGATCTGATTGCCGGCCTGGATGCTCGCGGTTTCATCATTGGCTCGGTACTGGCTTACGAGCTGAACGTCGGCTTTGTGCCCATCCGCAAGAAGGGCAAGCTGCCGTTTACCACCGTGGCAGAGGAATACGAACTGGAATACGGCAATGCCACGGTGGAAATCCACACCGATGCCTGCAAGGCCGGAGACCGCGTCATCCTGATCGACGATCTGGTCGCCACCGGTGGCACCATGATGGCCGGCTACAAGCTGCTGAAAAAGCTGGGTGCCGACGTACTGGAAGCCGCAGCCATCATCGAACTGCCCGAGTTGGGCGGCGGCAAGCTGGTGCGTGACAGCGGACTGGATGTCTTCACCGTCTGCTCCTACGAAGGCCACTGAGCACAATACGCCAGCGCGCAAACAAAAAACGGACCCGCTCGGGTCCGTTTTGCTGTCCATCTCAAACAACTCAATCTTCCCGTCCCCTGGCCTTGTCCAGCAGACCGAGCTGGTAACGACCGTAAGTCAACAGGCCGCGCCAGGTCCAGCGCGCCAGCAAGTAGCACAGAAACAAGCCACCACCACCCAGCGCCATGAGCACCAAACCGGCAAGCAACATGTCCTGACGGCTCAGGCCCCACTCCAGCCCACCGATATCCACCTGTCCGGTTTCATCATTGATATGCAGGCGGCCAACTGCGTCACTCGCATTGCGCTCCAGGCTAACCGTGCCATCGCTGGACTGGATATGGATGCTGGCCCGCCCCGACGATGCCTCACGCACCACATCCACAGTCTCGCCATTGCTACCGCGAATATGGATGTTACCTGCCGGGCCACCCTGGGCAAACTCGGACCAGAAGGCCCTGACATCACGCGATTCATGAATGGCCGGCCAACCGAGCAGCTCATTGCATGCCAATGTGCCAAACAACACCAGGCCACCAATCAGGATGCCGGTGGAGGCCAACGCCGCCATGGTCAGCATCCACAGATAAAACAGGAAGGGCAGCGCCAGCATGAAATTGAGAAATCCCAGTCCGGCAATCGCCCCCACCACGGCAAACAGGTTGCCAAAGCTCTTGCGACTTTCCCAGCGCGCAATATGATGGCGCGCCATCAACTCCCGTGCCAGTTGGCGCGGATCACCCAGTCCGGCGGCTATATTCTCCTCGCTGCGCCCAGCGGCCAGTCCATCGCGGAAATATTCCTGATAATCGGCGATGATTTCCTGTCTCCCCTGCTGTGGCAGTCTTGCCAGTGCGTCCTGTAACTGACGGATGAATTCCTGCTGATTCATGCTGTTTCTCCCTTGTCCTGGCCTGCCGCCAGTTGCAGCACACTGCCCACATCAGTAACAAATTCCTGCCATTCCTGCTGCATCAGCGTCAGCTGGCGTCGTCCTTCTGCGGTCAGGGTGTAATACTTGCGCGATGGGCCGCTGGGCGACTCCACCAGATAGGTCGACACCCAGGCTTCGGCCTGCAGTCGCCGCATCAATGGATACATGGTGCCTTCGCTCACCTCCATGCTGCGCGACAGAATACCCACCAGTTCGTAGGCATAACTGTCACCCGCCGCCAGCGCGGCCAGCACACACATATCCAGCGTGCCCTTCTTTAATTGTGTCTTCATGTTCCGCCCCTGCCTTGCATTGCACGGTAGTTTGGCGCGCCTGATGCAAAGTCAGACTGGATTCTAGCTTCAGCTATCGTGCATTACAAGGTATATGGTAAAACCACGTAGCTAACCAGACAGCACCCTGCACAGAATTTTCTTTATAAGAACAAGAAAATTCACAAGTCATAAAGCATAATTCTGATTATTTCCGATGCAGGAGTGGCAGACATGAGCAGCAAGAAGAAATCGCTGGCGCTGGTACTGGGCGGTGGAGCACCCAATGCAACCTTGATGGCAGGCTCGCTGGTGGCTTTCATCGAAGCGGGCGTGGAGTTCGACATCATTTCCACCTCGGGTGCGGGTGCGATTGTCGGCTTGCTCTATACCGCCGCCAAAGGGCAGGCCCCCAAAGCCGCGCTGGAAAAGCTGGCCGACATGGGGGTGGCCGATGCGCTTTACGCCGCCTTCCCGGTTAACTTCAAGGTATTCAACAAACCCGGCCCGATGGCCGACTTGTGGCGCCAGTGGCAGCAAGCCAACCCGGTATTGCAAGCCATCCAGGCCCAGGCCGACCAAGGACCACTGCAACGGCTGGCGGCCGACTGGAGCAGCTGGCTGATGGCCACCCTCTGCCCCAGCGATCTGAACGCCCAAAGCCAGGGCTTGTGCGCCCATGTACCGTTTATCGACCAAGTGGTGGACTTTGCCAAACTGGCCGACATCAAGCCGCAGTTTTATCTGAATGCCTACAACCTCAGCAAAAAGCGCATGGATTGCTGGGACAAGCAGCAAATCAGCCATGAACACTTCCTGGCCGCGCTGTCCTTCCCGCTGATCTACCCACCTTATCTGCTGGATGGCGATTACTACATCGAAGGTGCGGCGATTGACACCCTCAACTTCAAGCGCCTGTTCCAGGATCACCCTTATATCGACACCACCGTGGTGTTTGATGTATTGGGCAGCGAGCAGATCCTGCACCCGCCGCGCGACCTGTACGACGCCTGGGTGCAATCCATCATCACGCCGCTGACCGAAATTGCCCGCGATGACCTGAAGCTGTTTGAAGCACTGCACAACAAGGATGCCGAAGGCAAACCACGTACCCGACTGCTGCATGTCGCTTATGACAAATTCATCCGGCCGGAACAACGTGAGCAGGAGCTGGACTGGTCCTACTCCAATCTGTCGCAGATGTATCAGGCGGGCTATGCCGCCGGGCAGGCACTGTGTCGCGACCATGCCGTGGAACTGGGCCTGGCCTGATTCTGCCGCACCATGCAACAAGGGCTGCCATGGCAGCCCTTGTTGTTCAACACCTCACCTACCCTTCAGCCAACGTCACAACGCCGC